>JAUYPK010000059.1 GCA_030697615.1 Microcaldota archaeon
CGGAGGCACGCCGCCAACTTCACACCCTGTTTGTTCCTATACCTCTTGTGGAGTAGCCATTGTAAGTGAACTACAGCCAATAACTTTTTCCAACTTCTTGAAGTCCACTTTTTTATCGGCCGGAATGTCTGCAACGTAGAAGTGCTGTGAATCGCGAGTTTTCACCACTATAGCCTTTATCCCCGCCTTTAGTGGAGCATTCCTTATTCTTGCAGCATCTTCACTGGTCTTTACTGGCTCGTGTTCAATAAATTCAAACTTTGCGCCGCTGTTTGTAAGCAGCGTTTTTATTCTTTCAACTTCTTCAATTCCCATGATGGAAGAAATAGGTGAGCAAAGTAAAAAAAGTGGTATCTTAGTTGCGGTTATTTCCATTGTGCGAAAAGATGGCAAAATTCTTCTCCTGCGAAAAGCAAAGCCGCCTTACACTGGATTACTTTCTCTTCCTGGCGGCAAAGTTGAATTTGCAGAGCATCCAGTTGCAGCTGCAATTCGCGAAGTAAAGGAAGAGACCGACCTTGACTGTAAATTTGTAAAAATGTTTGGCGTAATGTCAGAGGTTTTACATGATGCCAAAAAAGAGAAGCAGCACTTCTTGATGTTCGTTGCCGAACTAGCTGCTGATTCTTTTGAAACTAAACCATCAGATGAAGGAGAGCTAACCTGGATAGATGAAAATCAATGGGATAGGATAAAACGCGATGCTGCGCCAAGCGACTGGCGGATTGTAAAAGACTTTTTGTTTGAGAAAAACTCCAAGATGGAACTCCGCGAGGTAAAAATGTGCGCCAAAGAACAAAACGGAGAAATTTGCTATGAGATGGAAGAATTCATTTCACCGTAAGCCCTTTTATAGTTGGCGAGTTTAATCGTTGTAAAGTGATGCGATTCTAATATGGTTAAATCTAAAACGTCTAAAATTTCTAAAAGCAACGTTGCAGCGTCTAAAAACTGCTGCGCTTATCCCTGCGATTCCAATGGTTCGTGGACCATGCCAGCTTTTACATTCGGCGCAACCCTTGCCGGTTTATACTTAGTATCTACGTTAATCGCATTTTTTGCGCCTAGTTTCTATTCCTACATGGGATTTGCACTTTTGCGAGGTTCCATTCCAGTAAGCGTTGGTGACTTCACAGGAACTCACATCTTGGCTGGTTTAGTGGCTTGGTTTTTAGTTGGAATGGCTGTAAAATGCGGGTTAATTTATGCCAAACGGGCTTTCAAGGGCTAAATCTCAACAAGGATAGCTATTTATCTATAACTTGTTTCCTTAACTTTACAGACTTATTCTTGAAAAGAATCTTTCAGATGATATACAATTTATGCATAGATTAAGAAAAGAGCTTCAACAAGCACTAGGCGACTTAAAATTTACCACATTAACTGAGGTACAACTAGCTGCGCTTGACCCGGCAGTGCAAGGCAAAGACTTAATTGTTCAGTCTTATACTGGAACTGGAAAAACCGGCGCTTTTCTCCTTCCAGTTTTGCACAACTTAAAGCAAGGAAGCAGAGACACTCAAGTGCTTGTTCTTACACCAACGCGTGAATTAGCCGTTCAAGTTGCCAATGATTGTTTCAAATTTGCCAAGCACCTTCGCATAAACATAGCTGTTGTTTATGGCGGCGCTTCAATTGGAAACCAAGTTAGGAAACTACACGCTGGCGCACAAGTAGTTGTGGGCACTCCAGGTAGGGTGCTTGACTTAATTGACCGCGGCGTGTTGAGGTTAGAGGATGTAACTTCAGTTGTGATTGACGAAGCTGACGTTATGCTTGACATGGGCTTCCAGCGCGACGTTGAAAAAATACTCAGTTACACTCCAGAAAACAGGCAAACAATGCTCTTCTGCGTAGACTTGCCAAGTGAAATTCGGTCAATGGTGAACAAACACATGCGTTCGCCAATCCGTATCAACTTGTTAAAAGAAGAAAAGACAGTTAGCACAGTTGAGCAATGGGTTTATCCAATTAGCCCAGTAAAGCGTTTTTCATTCTTAATTCATTTACTAAACGAACTCAAGCCAACGCGTTCCATAGTTTTCTGCCGCACTAAACACTCAACTCGCAAATTAGCATTCCAATTACAAAACAAAGGTTTCCACGCACAGGAATTACACGGAAACTTAACGCAAAGCCGGCGCGACGGAATAATGGCAGACTTCAAAGCAGGCGAAATTGACCTACTCATTGCTACTGATGTAGCAGCAAGGGGTATTCACGTTAACCAAATCTCACACGTTTTCAACTACGAGTTGCCGCATGACATTAAGTATTACCTTCACAGAATTGGTCGTACTGGCAGGATGAATACAGTTGGCGACGCTATTTCGCTTGTTGCACCAGCTGAAGAATCAGTTCTCAGGGAAATAGAACGTTTAATAGGCAAAAAGCTAGAGCGAAAAGAAGTGCCAGCACAATTCAAGCCAACTGGCGGCGAATCTTCAGGCAGCCACAGGCCACACGGCTTCCATGCATATAGGCAAGAACGAAGACGCTTATTCTAAAACTCCTAATCGCCAAAACAAAGCAAGTAGCAGCACATTTAGTCGCTAACTCCTTAGATTTTGGTGAGGAGTTTAAATTCTTTAATGCAGTTTATTGTTTATGGGCAATTTTATTTTAATAGAAGCAAAGCAAGTAAGCCCTTCACAAAATTTTCTTAAGGAGAAAACTTTAGGTTACGTATTGGCCTGCTATTTTGATAATCGTGAGGCAGATTTACCGCCAGCTCCAATAGTTCGATTGATCCCGGGGCGTAACGCATATGTCGCTATTGATGGGCATAATATTTTGGCTATTGATGATCTTCTACAACGAAAAACTAAAGTTTATGTTGCAGCTTCTTATTATGATCAGCTAACTAGTGATGCCTGTTTATCGTCATCTCAAGAGGGGTTAAAGCAGAGAAATAATGATTTAAAACAAAAGTTTGATCAATGTTTAATCGAGGCAAAAAACTTGGAGAAGGAGCAAATAAGCAGCTTTAGTGACCTCAGAAGAAAGTATGATTTTCTTTCAACTATTGAATCCGCTAAAGAACACTATAATTTGTAATTTTTTTTAATGTAAATTAAATGCCGCGGGGGAATACTACTACTAGAATAAGCAATGCTCTTGCTTTTACAAGAGACTTTCTCTGCAGTTCTAATGCTTCATTCGTATTTAATCCTGCCCCCTCCCCAGAAAATAGCAAGCATGTTGAAGACTATCTGGTATTGAAACTAGGGACGTTACTTTTTTGATGCATGGCGGTGGCATGGGGCGTGTATAGTTAGCTGTTAAATTGTTT
>JAUYPK010000064.1 GCA_030697615.1 Microcaldota archaeon
TAACGAAACAGAAGAAAACGAAACACTTGAAATCGAAATAAACGATGATTTCGCTGATTGCGACGCAACTATTGAGACCCCAGTATGCACAGCTAGCGGCGTAACTTACATAAACGAATGCTTTGCAGAAGCAGATGGCGAACTAGAATACGAGTCAGGAATATGCGATGAAACAGTTGACCGAGTAGTTGAAGAAATTAACTTAAGCACTTTAACAATAGAAGATTTAATGCGATCTGGGCTCGGATACTCTTGCAAAGTAATACCACCTTGGGCTCAAGGCTCAACAATAACTGGCAATTTACTTCTTGATATGGGAATGGGCGACCCAGCTCCAAGCAGTGGTGGCGGCGACAGTGGCGGAAGCGGCAATTATTGCAACCACGTAAATGCACCAGCAACTGAATCAAACATGGCAAATGTACGCTTGAACAACGGAACTTACATTGAGTACAATTCAATATGCAAAGATGCAAACACAGTTACGCAGTATATTTGTCCACATTCCGGCGCATCTGCAGCAATAGAACAACAAGTAACTTGCCCAACTGGATTCACATGCAATACAGGCGACTCAAAGTGCACCAACGCAGTTACTTACACCTGTGCAGAATCAACAGTCAACGGATACCCAATGGTCACTATAACAGTTTCAAACGGAAGTACTTTTCAATACCCGCCAGCATGCGCAGAGCCAACACTACTAGCTACTTACGCGTGCCCAAGCGCAACAGCTTCAGCACCAACTCCAAGTTACGAGTCTTGCCAAACTGGATACAGTTGCAAAACTGGGCAAAATTCATGCACGCCGAACACACAAACTTGCACTAAAACAACAACTCCTGAAGGCCAATTGGTTTCAGTAGCCCTGTCAAATGGGACTGTTGTAAACTACCCTTCACAATGCACAGCTGAAGGCAAGCTAAAGAATTACATTTGTTCAACGCCAACAGCTTCAATCCCAACTCCAGTTGAGACAAGCTGTACAAGTGGAAAGGAATGCGCATCTGGCAATAGTAAATGCACCGCAGTATCAACTACAGGAGAAGATGGCAATGAAGATAACGACGGCAACAATAACGATAAAAATGACGGCGAAGTAGAGACAACTGGCGCATGTAAGACAACACCAGAACTGACAATAGCAAAGAATAACTTTAAGTTCAGCGGCTCATACCTAGACACTGTTTCAAACAAATTACGCTCATTTGATTTAGTCCAATTAAATAAACAACTTTACATTTACAACACAAACGAAGCAAAGTGGAAACTAATAGACACACAAGAGCTAAAGATAACAAGTGTCCCGCTTGTCTCAAGCTCACTTGGCTTAACCCTTAGTAGTAGGGTAACCTGCGAAGAAGGTAAATGCAGTGGACGACCGCTTCTGCCAGGCAACATTGTTTGCAAGAAGTTCACTTCAACAGCGGGTCTAATAGTTATACCAGGCAGCACTAATGGTAAAACAACTACAATTGACTTACCTGGACTAATACGCACTTCGTCTAAAGCGTGTAGCTAAGCTTTTTTAAATAGCAACTTGAGCCGCTAGCAGTGCCAATAGCCCAAAGTGCAAGAAACGAGAGACAAGCGAGTAAAGCGCAAATTGCTTCACGTCCATTCCAGTTAACCCAGCTATAAAAGTAATTGGGTCAAAAATCGGCGACGAAGGGATAACGCCAAAAAAGAGAATTGGAAACGGGCCGTACTTATCAAACCACACCTTAGCGCTTTGAAGCTGGTCCCCAGAAACAAAGTACTGTACAAACTTATCCCTAAGAACAGATGCAAGCCAATAGTTAAGAAGCGACGCAAGAAAACCAGCTACAACTGCAACCGCAACCATAGTCATCTTCATTTGGCTGCCATTAGCTAAGTTAACCGCAGTTACGAACAAGAGGTCAGTTGGAAATGGAAGCGCAGTTGAACCTAGGAAAACGCCGACAAACACGCCTGGCACGCCCCACTGCTCAACAGTGTGCCGTACGTCGCCATAAAGCGACGGCGCAAGGAAGGAAAGTGCTTCAACTGCAAGCAAGGTTAACAGCACAGCTAAGATTCCAAATGCAAACGACTTAGCTAAATCTTTATGATCCTTTTGAATTTCCATATTTTATATATACGCAAAATAAAGCTAGTGGGATATTAAAAAGCAGTTAGTAAGTCCGCCCTTGTAACTACCCCGACAAGTTTATTTCCATCAACAACGCACACTATAGCAGAATGGCGAAGAATCGAAGGCAGCGCAGAAGCTGGAACTGAACTGCTTAAAACAGGCGGCGAAGGCGACATTATCCTTGCAACTTTAGTTTTAGCACCACCGCCACTAATGACAATCGCTTTTTCCACACCGCGCATTACGTCATCTTCTGAAAGCAAACCAACCAGTTTACCATTTGAAACAACTGGCAACTGCGAAACGCCTAACTTCTTCATTTTACGAGACGCGACAACTACACTATCCGAAGGCGCAATAGTCACAACACTACGGTGCATCACGTCGCGGACTAGTTTCACACTCGGAGCAGATTTTTCAAGCGCTGCAAAAAGCTTCTGAACAGTAGAATAAGCGGGGTCAACAGCGCCGCTTTCAACCTTAGCAATTACCGACTGCGAAACGCCCGAAACGCTGGCAAGCTGCACTTGCGTAAGCCCAGCTTGCTTCCTAGCAGATTTCAACTCAGATGGCAAAGGCAAATTCATAGTTATTCCTTTAGGAATATTATTGACACATTAATATTTTTAAACCTATTTGTACTAAACATATTTATCAAACTTTAAGGTGGTTAGTCGCATATGGCAAAATATTTTTTTACATCAGAGTCAGTAACTGAAGGTCACCCGGACAAAATCTGCGACCAAATTAGCGACGCAATTCTAGACGCGATTCTTGAAAAGGATCCAAACGGCAGAGTAGCTTGCGAAACGCTCACCACAACTGGCAGCATAATGGTAGCTGGCGAAATCACCACGAATTGCTACGTAGACGTGCAGGGAATAGTAAGAAAAACTTTGAAAGACATCGGGTACACTAATCCCGAATTTGGCTTGGACTATTCAGACTGTGGAGTATGGACCGCCATTCATGAACAGAGCCAAAACATATCAGTAGGCGTAGACGACAAAGCAGACCACGAACAAGGAGCTGGCGACCAAGGAATGATGTTCGGCTTCGCATGCAACGAAACACCGGAACTAATGCCATTGCCAATAACACTCGCACACAAGCTTACAATGCGACTTTCAGAAGTGAGGAAAAAAGGAGTTTTGAAATGGGTTAGACCCGACGGAAAATCGCAAGTTACAATAGAATATGAAGACGGCAAACCGAAACGCGTTGACGCAGTTGTAATTGCAGTTCACCACAACCCAGAAATAAACAAGGAACAAATTCGAAAAGAAATAACCGAACAAGTGATTAAACCAGTTTGCGGCAAGTGGCTTGACGACAAAACAAAAATTTACATTAACGAAACAGGCATATTCGTAGTTGGCGGACCAGAGGCGGACACTGGATTAACCGGCCGCAAAATCATAGTGGATACATACGGCGGCTACGCGCGCCACGGTGGAGGGTGCTTCAGCGGAAAAGATCCAAGCAAAGTGGACAGGTCAGCGGCGTACATGGCTCGCTACGTTGCCAAAAACATCGTTGCAGCAGGAATTGCAGACAAATGTGAAGTGCAACTAGCGTATTCAATCGGCGTTGCAAAGCCAGTTGCGGTTTACGTCACTACGTTTGGAACTGGCAAAATTCCAGAAGAAAAAATCAGCGAACTTGTATTCAAGCACTTTCCGCTTACACCAAAGGGAATTATCAACCACTTAAAGCTACGTAGGCCAATTTACCGCAAAACAGCGGCTTATGGGCACTTTGGCAGAAACGACCCGGACTTCACTTGGGAATATACAGACAAAGCAGAAGCGTTGAAAAAAGACGCTGGAATTTAAAGGACAAAAAAAGAGCAAGGAGTTGAAAACAGTGAAAGAACATAACTACTTAGGTGCATTGCTAACCGGACAAGCGCCGCGGTCAAACCAAACTGTACAAGTACACCGTTCACTTCGAGATGGCTACGCAACGCCAGAGGAGTTTAGAAAAGCGTTGGAAATTGACCAGGAAGCCATAATAAAAACCCAGGAGAACTTCGCCTTCACAACCGGCGGGCAAGTTGGCTGGCTAGACATACTGCGGCCAATTGCGCTTGCGTTCCACGGGTTCGGCAAGCGAAGCTCAAGCGGAGAAGACGTAGTTGGGCCAGTAACGCGTTGGTTCAGGACAAACACTTTTTACAGGAAACCACTAGTCGAAGGCAAAATAACCGCGGATAACAATGCACTTAACAGTCACTTACCAGACGTTGACAGGGGCGTTGCTTTTTTCCTTGGGCCTTACTCATTCGTAAAGCTAGTTGAAAACCACTACTACAAAGACGAAGGTGAAATGGCAGTTGATTACTGCACTGCACTTGCTAAAACTTTGCCAGCATTAAAGCAAAAAGGCTACACGTGTACGCTGTTGCTTGAGCCGTACATTGGATACAGCTTGTCCAGAAACTCATTTGAAAAACCAGAATGGCTATTAGGGCAAGCAATTGAAAAAATAACAGGCACAAGACTAGGCGTACATTTTCCACTTATAGACGCAACAAAAATAATGCCAGTTATTGAAAATACCAACGTAGATTTCGTCGGAATAGACTGCACCTACACAGTAAATCCGGCTGCCATAAACTCAAATAAAGACTTGCTCCTCGGAATAAGCGACGGCTGCCGCATAAGTGTTGAAACACCAAACGCAATGGCAAAACAAGCCGAAGAATTTATAGCAAAAGCCAACTTCTCTGGAAACTACTACATTGGCCCAAACGACCGGCTTTACGACGTTCCTTTCCAAACAGCGCTTGACAAAATAAAGGCGCTTTCACAACTACAATTAAACCAAGGTGCTAAATAGATAAAATGTTCATAACACAAGAAATTGGAAGTATCCAAAGGCCAATTTGGAGGCAGAAACTAGACGCTCCATCTAATAAGGAATGGATAGCTTCTGCAGTGCAATGGGGAGAAAAAGTCAACGTAGACCCAGCAACAATAACTGAACTCCAAGGCATATTGCAAAAAGATGGAAAAACCCGCACAGTGGAAGAGAAACAACGCATAGTTGACATAGCTTCGATCTACGTAATAAAAATGTTTGAAACAATAGGGCTAGACCGCGTTTTCAACGGCGAACAACCACGAACAGAGATGTACGACTTCCTTGCACAAAACACAGATGGAATCGAAGCAGCTGGAACACTAAATGCTTTTGACGCTAACTACTTCAAAAAAGGAAAAATAACAGGTCCACTTAGCGTGAAACCTAAATGCGTGGATTTTTTTGTCAATGAATTTAACTTCGTAAAACAACACACTAAAAAAACTGTGAAACCCTGCTTAACTGGCCCATACACAATGGCAGACTGGTCTTACATCGAATACCACAGGCAACAATTTGAAGCAAAAGGAGAAACTCCACTAACTGCATTGCAAAAAGGCAGAGGCAAAGCTGTGCTTGACTTTGCAAAAAACGTACTTAACCCAATAGTAACCGCACTTGCCAAAGCAGGCGCAAAAGTCATACAAATAGACGAACCAGGCGCCAGCACTAACGAACAAGAATCCGAACTATTTGTAGAAGCAGTTAACGAATCTTTCAAGGGAATTCCAAACAACGTGGAAAAAGCCGTGCACCTATGCTACAGCAACTACTCCGCCTTGTTTCCAGCACTTAGCCAATGCACTGCAAATAGCTACTTAATTGAATTCACTAACCACGCTTCGCCAACCGAGTTTAAGCCAACAGAGGTCAATCCCGAGAGCTTCAAAGCAATTGAACTATTCAAAGAAAACAACATGGAGGTAAACATCGGCGTAGGCGTAATAGACATCCACTCAGACTTAATAGAAAAACCAGAAGCAATACGCGACAGGCTACTCTACGCAGCTAAACTAATAGGCGACCCTGCAAAAGTGCAAGTGAACCCAGACTGCGGCTTACGAACAAGAAAATGGGAAGTTGCACATTCCAAGCTGCAAAACATGGTTAAAGGCGCCCAACTTGCCAAAAACGAATACGGTGGCTGAAAAAAATGGTTGAAAACCTTGCAAATAAAACCATGCTAGAAGTAGCTCCCCCTGCAAAGAGAACTTCAACTGAATCAATTAACAACACAGTTGAAAAAATCGCTGCACTTGCCAATGAACACCAAGTTGACTACATAAACATTCCAGAGATAATAGCTGAAAACCACGAAGGAACCCCACTGTACAAAAACATGGACCCGAGGGAATTCGGCTGCCTCCTAAAAAGCCACACTAAAGCACAAATAGTTGTAAATAAAGTGGTAACCCACCTTCCATCAGCTGAATTCGACACTTGGCTATCCAATACAGTAAACCAATACAACATAAACAACGTAGTTTTCGTAGGTGGAAACAGCAACTCAATAAAATACCACGGAATCAACGTAATCCAAGCAAATCAAAAAGCCAGTAACTTCAACATAAACATCGGAAACATAGCAATTCCGACAAGGCCAAACGAAGTTGAACGACTCATTGCAAAAACCCAAAGCGGATGCACTTTTTTCACAACACAAATACTATTTGAAGCAGACAGCATGAAAAACACTTTATTGCAATACGCAAACCAATGCAAGAAAAAAAATTTAACCCCTGCTACGTTTTTCCTATGCTTTGCACCACTAAGCGACTCACTTGACATTGAATACATAAAATGGCTAGCTGCCTACCTGCCAAAAGAAACCGAAGCAAAACTTGAAAAAAACCCAAAAAAAGCATCGGTTGAACTAGCAGTTGAAATACTTCAAGACATCCGCAACTTCAGAGAAACAACTAACTTGTCAATCCCATTGTCAACATGCGTAGAGCCAATCTCAACACGCAACTTAGACCTAGCAAAAGAAATGCTCAACGCAATTAGGAAAAATAACCTAACCCAGATAAAAATAGAAGAGAAATTGGGAAAAAAATAGTAAAAGAAAAAATAGCGAAAAAAATAATAAAAAGAAAAAATTAAAAGCCTAATTCTTAGTGCCTTAGGAAGATGAAAGCTAACACTCCAATCACTAAAAGCACAGCAATCCCAGCAACC
>JAUYPK010000068.1 GCA_030697615.1 Microcaldota archaeon
CTGGGAAGTAAATGGAGTTTACATTGGCGGAGTAAACGCAGTTGACTTACCAAGCATGGGCAGCCACCCGTTGAAAAAAGATGTGTTTCTTGAAATTGATTGGATGCAAAATGCAAATCATTCACACAAACCTCAAAATGCTGTGCTTCAACGCGTTGTAAATGCATTTGCAACAAAAGGAATTAGATTACATATTGACACTGGCCAATGGAGCGGCGGAAACTCTGTTCCAGAACAGCCCCTCGCAGCGTGGCACGAGCTTAACTTTATTAACAACAGCGAAAAACCCAATTACTTAGCCAATAATCGATACTTGTTTGATATTAAAAAAGATAATTTTAACTCAAAGAGAATCAGTATATTTTATTACGGTATTTTTGTCCACGAGCGAAGCGACTCTTCAGGACAAGCGGAAGTTGGCGGGAACTTTTTTGTTGCGCTTCCATTTGACGACACAATTGCAGCGAAGTCAGGGACATTAATGCACGAGTTTGGCCACACGCTTCAACTTGGCCACGGCGGCAGGCTCGACAACGAATTCCAATACGACAACACACAATTCAAACCAAATTACCGCAGCATTATGAACTACCACTTCCAGTTCAACGGAATTCCCAGAATCAACCAAAGCGGAGCAATAGTATACGATTTAGACTATTCAGAAGAAGCGCTAGCTGACTTAAACGAATCAGCTGGGCTCAGTGAAGCAAATGGATTAATTTCACAAGATCCAACCACTGTTTCATTCTACTCTTGCGTAAACGCTGGCCATGGCTTAAACGCACCTGACGTAATGTACAGTTCTGGCAGCAACTTAGTTCCCTGGTTTGTGCTAAACGGATCAAGCGTTGACTGGGACTGTGACGGCGCAATAACCGGAAGTCCAAAAATAAGCGTAAATGGTTTTGACGGCAGCCAATTCAACAACTCCGGTCCACTTGAATTCATGGCTGGCAGAAGCGACTGGGACAAAGTAGTGTTAAAAATCGGGTGCGGCGATTACGGACTTGAAAGTGAAATAACCGACGAAAACAGAAAACGGGTAGGTAGATTATGGGGCAACTGCTCTGAACTAACAGATATACGCGCTTCTCTCGGATACAGCGGCGAGTTAGATAATCCTACATTACCACCGCGCTATCCATTCCTAGGCGAAGCTTGCGATGGCGTTGACAACAACGGCAACAGAAACATAGACGAAGGATGCAGTGACAGCGACAACGACGGAGTAGTTGACGACCTTGACAACTGCCCTGAATTAACAAACGCAGACCAACGCGATTCCAACAACGACTTCGTAGGCGACGCTTGTGCTAGCGAATATTTCTTTAACAAAAACACAACCGTAAGTGCAGAATCAAGCGAAAACGTACAAGGCGAGCAAACCGAAATAATTCAAAACGAAGTGCGCAATGGTTTAGTAGGTGAAGATTCGCAAAACCAATCCATGGAGCCATTAGGGTGGCTAAACTCATTAATCGGATTCGACTTCGGCTCAATATTACTAGCCCTAGGTGCAGCGGTGCTCATTGGCGGCATACTCATTATCCTGCTAATTGTCTTTGTACTTAAGAAACTGTTACGCAAGTAACCAGCAACGCACGTAATTATATTTTTCCTAATTTCAACAGTTCACCTGCGTAGTTTTTTATTCTCCACCTTCGTTGCTTCTTTGTATGTTGTTTGACTTCGCCGCACAAATTTCCCCAGTATTAGACGTATTAATTGTAATCCTAGCGATCGCACTAGTATACTTACTAGCAACCCGCTTTTTCTTCACAACGCCAGAATCACAAGAACAAAACGAAACAGTTGAAATAATCCACGAAGAGAAAGAAAACGAAGCGCACGAGCTAGAAGTTGAAAACCAAAAGCTAAAACAAGAAATAAAAAACGCGAAGCAAAACTACGCAAAGCGCAAAATCAACGCGACTAAATACAAACAAACCATTCACTACGCACAAGAACAAATAACCGAAAACCAAGCAAGAATGCGGTTACTGCAACAGTGAAACTAATTTGTGATAATTATGCTCTACAGCCAGAAAATGACCAGCAAAGAGTTTGTGCCTTTTTCTATTGAACTCCAAGTCTCGAACCTTCAAAAAAGCCTTAAATTTTACAGTAAAACACTTGGTTTTCAAATAGTTCGCTTTGATAAAAAACACAAATTTGCGGTTCTTTGCTTTAACAATTCCTTTCTAATGATTAGACAAGTAAGCGTAGTTAAGCGCTTGGCTAAGCCAATACAAATAAGGTTTATCCTGAAAGACGTTAAGTCGTATTATAGAAAACTCAAGCGTAAACGCGTCGACATTGTAAAAACATTACAACTTACTGGCTATGGGCTCAATAGATTTTGTATAAACGATCCAGATGGATATGAGTTGAAATTTGGCGCAAAAAGGTAGATTGACTTGAATTTAAAACAGCTTGAAAACGAAGTGGAAAAAATCAAACAGCGAAACAAACGCGTTGAACTTGACAAAAAATGGGAAACAAGCAACGAGAGAAAAGTACTAATTGCAATTCTAACCTACGTCGTAATTCTCCTCTTTATGCTCGTTTCAAACATCGCAAACCCGTTTA
>JAUYPK010000072.1 GCA_030697615.1 Microcaldota archaeon
TAGACTGCGGCAAGTCGTCCGAACGCTTGACCCTCAAGTAGCTGAGAAATTATCTTTGGCAAACATTGGCGGCACATACCAAACCATGCGCGGTGCAGCAAACCGGGAAAAAGTAACTCGTGTGTTTCTAGAAGAAATTGACCGTTACCCCCATCCGTTTTTAATTTTAAAAAGAACAGCTCAAAGAACCGGGCTTGAAAACAACGTTTTATTTCACCATTTGAGAAGAGCCGGCATTAACTGGCGTGCCGAACTGCATAGGAGGCACATAGCATTTGCACTACGCGTAGCCGAATCAATGCACTTGCCGCAAGAAGAAGCGGCACATAAGCTTCAAGTTAGTAGGAGGACAATAAAAAATTACCGCACTCGTGTTCAACGTGGTGAACATTTGCAGGGGGCGCTTGAACTTGTTGAAAATCCAGACGCACAGCAGTGGTGGGACTTGACAATGCCAGAAGTAAGCGATGCCTTAAGCAGTGGTCCGGCGAAGCTAAATTTAACTGTGCGTAACCAAACTGTGCAGCGAGATTTGGAACTGCTTGAGCAAGCTAGAAAGGTAGCTAAGCAAGAAGCGTTTCGCCACCATTTTGATAAGCCAGAAAATAGAAACGCGGTTTCAGAAGCGAAGTTCCGCAGTGTGACTAAGTTGATAACAAAACTTAAACGAGCAGTTGTTAGGTATCGAGAACGTGAATTAAAATTTAGGGAAAAATACCGTTTGCCAATTCCAGTTTTTCTCAAGAAATAATTCCCTTGATTTTTTCACCTGTGAAATGATCTGACAGTTCCAGAATAAGTTCTACTGTACATATTGCTATAAAAGTTTTACCTGTATTATTTTTGTCTATGGTACAATATGGGAAATTAGCTAGCTATTTCAACGAGTTTCATTACCCTAACGCCCAGTCGGTTTTGGACCACGCTAGGCAAATCTCACGTGAAATAAAACCAGCTGCGTATACCGCAACAAAAGCTAAACTAGTGACTCGTGTTTTAAAACGACGTTTAGAAAAAATACTAGCTTTTCCAAATGCTTTGCCCCACTATGCGCCGATTTATTCACTGCGAAGCTTTGGCCATTCATGGCGACAAATAGGAAGCCATTTTGGAGTGAATCACCGGATAATCGGCGCAGTTTACGACGCAGCACATAGAGTTGCCACTATGCCGCTTCAACCTAGCCGTGGATTAACTAGCTTTGAGAAAAAAGTGCTTAAACTTGCCCCTCGTTTCAGCAATAGGCTCGGCAGATATAAATTGCGGGGAATAATGGAAGCGCTTCACGGCAAAACTAAAGGTGACTTTGACCCAGTTGAATATGAACGGCACAAAAGCAAACTTGAATATTCACTCTCGAAGCTAATAAAACGAGGAATATTAGCGTCACGGTCAGTTCCAATAACTAAACGCCACACTAGCTTTGATACGCTTAAAGCTTTTTTTGACCACGTTGAAGCGATTTCCGGCGAAATTGGAAAACAGACAAAACCAGAAAAGAAACCAAGTAAGCCACCTAAGCCGCCTTCACTTAGTGAATTTCAAAAGAAAGTCGCGCAAATCGCCCAAGGATTCAAAACACTTAGTGGAGAACGATATGACAATGTAAAAATTATCGAAGCCCTATTGGGCAAGCCAAAAGCACAAATTGAACCAGCAGAATATATTTTATATCAAGGTCGAGTAGTAAGCGCGCTCCAAAAGTTGAAAAATCACGGGGCGATAGCAGAAAGTAAAGTTAAAATTTTACCAATTTTAAATAAAGCCACTAGTGAAGATATCAAAAAACACCGCAATTTTATTCGATTTGTTCTAAACAAGGGGCATCCTTTTCTACGTAGGGACTGGCGTCGTTACTTATCTTACAAAGATGCACTTAGGATTGGTGAAGAGGGATTAAGAAAAGCAATTGAAAGGTTTGACCCTAGCAAAGGGTATAAAATTAGCACCTATGCTGAGGGTTGGATTGCAGGCGAAATATCAAGTGCAGTTAAACGAGCAGCAAGAGGCGAAGTTCCAAAAAGTGAAAAGCCAATATCTCTTGACGAAAAAATGGTCCGGCGTTCTCGCCACGAAACAATTGCTGCGCCAGAACCATCTGCGGACACACATAGTGCTATTGAATTACTGTTTAAATTACATACTGAAAATAAGTTGCCTGCCCATGAATTAACCATAGCAGCCCTTAGGGCATACGGGCATAACCGTAGACAAATTGGCAATTATTACGGCGTGTCAAACGAGCGGATTAGGCAAATTGAAAAAATAGCCAAGATTAAGGTAAAACAACACTTCCAAGAAGAAATAGAGTAAAAAGAAGAAAAAGCGCCGGGGACGAGAAGCCATGCCCCTTTCTTTGCGAAAGAAAGGTGCCAGGCGTGAGCACAAAGCGAAGCTTTGTGACTCAGACACAAGCTAGCGAGCTTGTGCTGATGGCGCCAAAGAAAAAGATTAAGAGTTTATTTTACCGAGAGCTGCATGTCGATATGTTGGACACCATATGAGTCCAATGGAGTTGAAATGGGTTTAAATCCATATTTTTCGTAGAATTTCTGCGCTTGTACTTGGCTTCTTAGAAAAATTCTTTTCGGGTTTACTTCGTTAAGCTCTTCAATAGTATAGCTTAATAATTTTTTACCAATTCCTTTTCCACGGTGTTCTTTTTGCACAGCCATGCGTTCTATCTTAAACTCGCAAGGTGCAATTTCTCGCGTACGCGCAGTTGCAACTATTTTTCCATCTAAAAGAGCAATATACTGCGTCGCGATTTTATCATCTTCATCTGGCTCCCATCCTGGCTGAAAGCCTTGCTCTTTAATGAAAACATCTACGCGTATGCGGATTGCATCTATGAATTCTGCTATGCTTTCAACTTTTTTGAACGTCAGAGGCATTTTTATCACATTGGTAAAAAAGTAAAGCGCCGAGGACGAGAGTCGAACTCGCAATCCCTTGCGGGAACTAGCTGACTAGTGTTTCGGGGTTAGAAATTGCTTTCGCAATTTTCATATCCGTACTTACAACTCAAGGCTAGCGCATTGCCATTCTGCCACCTCGGCATAAAATGTAAAATACTTTGCAGTAATGAAGTTAAATATTGTTCCGCTCTTCTCGACATCACTGTTAAAAATTGAGAGCTTACTACTTCTTCCAGGAAAAAACCATGCCAGTCCAAGAATCTTTTTACACTGCAGGCGTTTTGCCCCGCGACCAAAGACACGTCCACGCTGTACTTGTTTCCAACTCGCGCAGTTCAGTTACCGAGCGGGATCTTGTTAGGGTAGTTGCTAGTAGATTAAAAGATCACCCAATGCATCAGGGTATGACTCCTATCGGTATAGCGCGGGTAGTTCAAGAGGAATTAACCCGCTTAGTTACAAATTCAATACTCGTTAAACGCGGAAACGTGCTTAGAGTTGACACAAATAAATTAAGTAGATAATAAACTTTATAGCTTTTATTTTTTTAAAAAAGACAGAAACGGCGAAGCTTAGTTCAACGTCATTTCTATGTGTACGGTGTATGGGAATTTCATCCTCATTACTTCGCGGAGTACGCGGTCGTCAGCGTCAATTTCCATTAAACGCTTGTGTATGCGTAACTCCCATTTTTCATAAGTGTCACTACCGTCGCCGCATGGCGTCTTGCGAGTAGAGATCTTTAAATGCTTAGTTGGAAGTGGAATTGGACCCCGGAGGGCTACCCCTGCGCGCTTCGTTATTTCCCGAATTTGACTACAAACCTCGTCTAGTTCGGAAACGTTTTGGCTTTCCAATTTGATACGTGCTTTTCCCATTTGTATTTAATCACAAAATTATAAAAAATTAAAAAAAATTTAAGAACATTTCAATTCTACGCAGTTTTGCGAGGGGTTATCTCAAGGATAACTCCAGCTGCAACTGTTTGACCCATGTCCCTCATGGCAAACCTTCCCAATGCCGGGTATTCGCTGAACTTCTCTGCGCAAACTGGCCTTGTTGGCTTAATCCTGACAATTGCAACGTCTCCAGTCTTAATGAAGTCTGGGTTCTTTTGCAACGTACCGCCAGTCTTGGGATCTTTCTTTTCAATTATCTCAGTAATTGTACAAGCGATTTGAGCAGTGTGCAAGTGGAACACTGGCGTGTAATTCTTACCAATTGCAGTCGGGTGGTTCAACACTACGATCTGTGCGGTAAATTCCTCTGCAACAGTTGGAGGAGACTTCGGGTCGCCAACTACGCTTCCACGCTTAATGGCTTTTTTGTCCAAACCTTTTACGACGAATCCAACGTTGTCGCCAGGAATTGCCTGTGCAAGTTGCTGGTGGTGCATTTCAATGCTCTTAACTTCACCGATAAGTCCTTCAGGCATTACGATGATTGAAGTGTTTGGCTTTAAGACTCCAGCTTCAACTCTTCCAACTGGAACAGTTCCCTGTCCAGTGATTGTGAATACTTCTTGAATTGGCAAGTGAAGTGGCTTGTCAGTTGGCTTTGCAGGAACCGTGAGGTTA
>JAUYPK010000085.1 GCA_030697615.1 Microcaldota archaeon
ATGGCATTAGCAAAATAAATCGCATGATTCCAGGCGATGACAATTTCGTGCTTGACGCGGGAATTCCGTTTGAAGAATTTGAAGTTTTTCGCCATAGAGTTGAACTAATTGACCTTAGGAATGTAAGTGATTTTTCGCAACTTAACCAACACTTGGAAAAACTTGAAAAAAAGCCGGTTTACGGCGTTGACAAAATATTTACTTTAACTATTCCAAAAGCGCCTGATGTTTTTCCCAGTAGCTTGGTTGGTTTGCAAGTGAGCGCAGGAAGTATAGCACAAGCTTGGCCATTGATTCTTGATAAAATCCGCACTTTTGGAATTATGAAAGACAGTGAATACGATGAAAAACAGCAGGAACTACTAGCGTTTACTTCAGTCATTACTGCTACCGATAAAGTAGATTCTGATTCTCATCATTACTGGAACCGCTTTTTTCCATTTACCCAAAAAGATTTGGAAGAATATATTCCGCAAGTTACGTCGGCAGTTGAATTTCAAGGAGTTGCGTATACGTATGGCCAACGTTTACGTAGGCCAATTGACCAAATCCAGCGCATTGTTGAAAAGATTAAAACCGTTCCGCAAAGCAGGCGGTTCGTTGCATCTACTTGGGACATTGAAACTGCTTATGATCATGCGAGTCCGCCGTGTCTCGTAAGTATACAGTTTAACGTAACTAATGAGAAGCTCTACTTAACCGCGTATTTCCGAAGTAACGACATGTTTGCCGCTTGGCCGAAAAACGCATTTGCATTGCAAGCATTGCAGAAGGAGGTTGCAGTGCAATGCAGCTTATCCGTAGGCGACTTGGTTGTCTTCTCGCAGAGCGCACATATTTACGAGCATGATTTTGCAAAAGCAAAAGAAGTTGTTGAAAAAACCAAACCTCGTTTTGACTGGACTCCCGATCCAAACGGCAACTTGGTGATTACAATACGCAGCGGTGAAATCTACGTTACGCACGTTAATCAAGGTTCAAAAGTACTAGAAGAGTTTCACGGCGCAACTGCGATTGAGGTTTACCGATTCATCGCGTCAAAGAGTAAGATTTCGGTCGTTTCTCACGCGTTGGACATTGGCTGCGAATTACAAAAAGCTGAAATTGCGTTGAAAATGGGAATTCAGTACACTCAAGATAAGCCGCTTCCAATAGTGTGAGTAAAAAGAAAAATAATCAATGGAAAAAAAAAAAGAAAAAATACCGATTAGCAGGCATATTCGCCTGTGTTATAGTTCTTTCTACATTTCACGCAATTATTATAAGAACAATATTCGTGAGAACCGCACTGCCCGTCGTTTGTGCAATCTACATCTACGCAAGATCCGCTTCGGCAAATTTCCTTGTACCCGCAAGCTGAATTAGAAGTGCAGCTGTTTGCGCCTCCGCTGGTTCCTTCGCAGTCGGCTCTACAACTTGTTTGGGTTTCGTTGGAGTCGCAAATGTTGTTTCCGCAGTTGGGGTTAATTGAAGTGCAATCGCTAGGACAATAGCTTACATCTTCTCCTGGTTCGCATGCGCCGTCGCCACAGGCGCTTCCAATTATGTTACTGACGCTACAATCTTGTGGGCAGCTTTCGTAAGATTCTCCGCCCTCGCAAATTGCATTAGCGCAAGTAAACGGTCGGTAAGGGCAATCGTTTGAACACGTGTTTGTTGTTTCTCCATTTTCGCATAGGTTGTTTCCACATGTTGAGCTTGAACTAGGTCTTGCATCAAATGGCTGGATGGTTACTTCCATTGGCGTTCTTGACGATTGTAATCCAGCTGAATCTCTTGCGTATACTGTAATTGTCTTTAACCCATCTACCGTTGCGTTGAATGTCCAGGTTACTGTGCAGCTTTGTTGCGAATTGCATTGAAACGTAGTTGAATCTGGTTGCCTTGCAAAGGTATCTGTTGATTCCCAGTGTATGCTTTGTACGCCGGTGTCATCTTGAGCCGTAACCGTAATGTTGAATGGTTCTCCCCTATCTGGATTAGATGGACTGGCGCTGGTTGTTATAGTTGGAGAAGCGCCTCCGTTGACCGCTGTATTTTGGTTAATTACATTATCGGATGGATTTGGGAGGTTTGAATCGTTTGCCGCGTTTTGGTTACTTGTATCGTTGCCTATATTTTGGCTGGTTGTATTGTTGAGCGTGGTAGTGATGTTTGAATCATCTGAGCGTGTTTGAGTTGTACATCCGCTTAGAAACAGAACAGTGACAATTAAACAAAATGCAAGTTTCATTTGAACGGTTTAATGCACTATTTATATTTAAAACGTAGGTTTAAGAGAAAAGAAACGGGAAAATTTAGTACGACAAAGCTAAATGTGGCAAATGAGGTGTAACTGGAATCAATTTGGTCCAGAAAATCGTCTAATTCATTTATATTTAGTTTACTAGGTAGTAAACTATTTAAATACTAACTGTCATAATTTGTTATGGTTAATGGCTTTGTTGGCAAGTCGCAGCGAATTATCATGTTTCTCTTACTGAACAGTCGAAAGCCAATTAGCCAGCTGGAAATCGTTAAAGCAACTAGGTTAAGCAAAGGGCTAGTGAGTAGAGTAGTAAATTTGCTAGTTGAAAAAGGCGTTGTAAAGCGGCCGTATCGTTGTCGTTTTGTGCTTGAATACCCTGAAAAGTTACTCGTTGACTGGATTGGACAGCGGAACATCACAATGAAAAAAGCTTATTTTGCCAAAGACGCGAGCATATTAAAAAAAATAAAGTATTGCCATACGTTGCTTTCTGGAGCTTGGCTTGACTCCGGTTATTTGCGAAGCGAGTTTGTAACTGTTTACGTCGAGCCAGGCTTCATTCCAACTCCGGCTATGCGCTTAG
>JAUYPK010000088.1 GCA_030697615.1 Microcaldota archaeon
ATGCGAGGAATAAGTTTATCGCGCTGTGCGATTATAGACCTGGTCTCAGTGCGCGGTGCTCGCGCCCTGCTACGTGGTCTAAGTGCGGCTGCCGGGATTTTCGCAAGCCATGCCCCTTTCTTTTTCGCTAAAAAGAAAGGTGCCAGGCGTGGCGCCAAAGAAAACTATTGGCACTACAACCTTTCTTTCTTTTCATCGATGTTTTCTTTCTTTGAAAGAAAGAAAAGATCGGGTTACAAGACAGGCGCTCTACCACTGAGCCACGGAGGCGTTTGTAAGTGAATTGTTTGGAGCGGTTGAAGTTAAAAATAATAGGGTATTTATTGAATGCTTGTTTTTAGGTTAATGAAGTTTTATGAATCGTATTAAAAGTGGCATTCCTGGCTTAGATGAATTAATCGAAGGCGGTTTTCCCGAGGGTTCCAGCATCTTAGTTTCAGGCGGGCCCGGCACTGGAAAAACCATCACTTGCATGGAATACCTCTACCAAGGCGCTAAGCTGTACAACGAACCTGGAATTTACGTTACGTTGGAAGAAGGCGCGCATAACTTATGGTGGAACGTGCAACGTTTCAAATGGGACGTGCAGACGCTTGAACGCGATAATAAATTGAAAATTTACAAGTTTGAGCCAACTGGCGAGTTTACAGATTTAGAAAGCCAAGCTAAGCGCATTGTTGAAAAAGCTAGGCAAATGGGCGCAAAGCGACTGGTTATTGACTCGATTACAGCGTTTGCGTTTTGGACTAACGACAAGGCCAAAATTCGCTACGCGATTTACGTGTTGATAGAGGAACTGCGCAAATTGCGCTGTACTTCGCTTCTTGCTTGTGAAACTAGTGGCAAGAAAAATGAGTTTTCGAGCTTTGGCGTTGAAGAGTTTCTTGTTGATGGCATTCTTACGCTGCACTTTATCCCACCGCGCCACTATCTAACGGTTCGCAAGATGCGTGGGACTAACCACGATGCAAGCGTGCACCCTTTGAAGTTCAGCGAAACCGGAGTAGGCATAGATCCGAAGGAAAAGATCAACTGGGAAGATTTGAAAGAGTGAAAATCCGAGGAAAGTAAAAATGGAACTTGTAAAGCCTGGAAAAATAAGGCAGCGTGGTTCAATTAAATTTTTTAAAACCCCAGCTGGAAGCCACGTAATTGTACTGCCGACTTGCAGCGTACCGCATGAAAGTTTAATACCTGAAAACTGGCACGATGCGCAAGATGTTGGTCACATGCGACGAGTTACATCAGTAACTGGACTAAAAGAATTAGGTAAACCGGGAAAACACCTACAAATTCTAGATTTAGCTGGAAAGCCCACGACACTTTATGTAAAGAGTCCAGAACGGCTTTTTCACAGCTTTGGAGAGCTACACCACGGAAATCCTTGGTTAGCGTATCCCGATTCTAAAGTACTTGCAGCTAAACTTCCAGAAGGAGATATACGCGTAGAAAAGCAAGCAGTGTGGGAAGCTAGGATTTTGCTTGGATTAGTACAAGGCGGAGTGAAAGCAGAAGAACCGCAGGCTATATTGGTTCACGCAGACGGAACTAGGGAAGTAGTAACAAAAAAAGTAAACCGAAACGTGGATTATCCGCTAAATCCAAGCAGAATAAGGGAACAACTTAGAAGTCGCCCGTTTAGAGCTATTGACGCGGGTGAACACAATTTAATTCCAACTGAACACGGAACTCAGATCATAGATGTCAATAGGTGGGAATTCCCGCCATTTAGTGACACGTACAAAAAGCGTTTAATTGAGGCGGTATTGGAAGAAGTTGAAAAGCAGAAGAAAAAATAAGAGAAAAAGCCTTAAAATGTTTTAGTGCGTAACGCTTGAGGTAAGGTGGAAAAGGAGTTATGGAAGTTATTGTGGGACAGGAGTTAAACTTAACGCGGCAAGATGTTGCTGGCAATAACGGGAGATTTTTTAGCGAAGCGCTTACTTTTGACGACGTGCTACTTGTGCCAAAGCGTTCCAGCGTAGCTTCGCGCATGGATGTAAGTTTAGCAACTAAATTAACCAACAACATTTCGCTTAACATTCCACTCATAAGCGCAAACATGTCTACGGTTACTGAAAGCGCAATGGCTATTTGCCTAGCGCAAGAAGGCGGCTTTGGCATAATTCACCGTAACTTGTCAATTGAACGCGAAGTACAAGAAGTTTACAAAGTTAAGCGAAGCGAAAATACAATTATTGAAAAGCCGTTCACTATACTTGCCACTGATACGATTGAACGTGCAGTTGCAGAGATGGAAAAGCACGGCGTTTCTGGACTCGTTGTTATAAACGAAGAAAAGAAACTAATTGGAATGCTTACGGGTAGAGATTTAATGTTTGAAACTGGCGGCAAACTAGTAAGTGAAGTTATGACCGCTGACCCAGTTGTTGGTAAGTATGGGCAAGCGATTGAAGAGTTAATTGAACTTATGAGGAAAAACAAAGTTGAAAAAATCCCGCTAGTTGATGAGAATAACGTTTTGAAAGCGCTTGTCACTGCAAGGGATGTTTTGAAAAAGAAAAAGTATCCAAACGCTTGCCGCGACTCTAGGGGAAGGCTACGTGTGGGTGCGTCTATTGGAATTAGGGGAGATTACAAAGAACGCGCAGCGGCAGTGTTAGATGCTGAGCCGGATGCAATTGCAGTTGACGTTGCGCATGGCCACATGGAACGCGTAATTGAAATTGTAAGTTGGCTAAAGAAGAATTATGGCTGCGAAGTGATTGCTGGAAACGTTGCAACTGCACACGGTACTCGCGACTTAATTGCCGCTGGTGCAGACGTTATCAAGACAGGAGTTGGTGGTGGGTCAATTTGCATAACACGCACAGTTGCTGGAACTGGAGTACCTCAACTAACCGCTATTATGAACTGTGCTGAAGAAGCAGCTAAACATGGCATTTCCATAATTGCAGACGGCGGCATAAAGACTGCAGGCGACGTGGTGAAGGCATTGGCTGCTGGCGCAAGTACAGTCATGTGTGGCAATTTATTTTCAGGAACAGACGAGTCACCTGGAAGGGTAATTTTCCGCAATGGAAAACGTTTCAAAATGTACCACGGCATGGCGTCTTGGACTGCATTGCAAGGGTTGAAAGACAGCGACCGCACTCCAGAGGGCGTTGAGTCGATGGTGAACTATAAGGGCAATGCGAAAGAAATTATTTCCAATTTACTCGGCGGTTTGCGTAGCGGGATGAGTTATTCAAACGCGCATACTTTGCAAGAACTGCAGCAAAACGCTGAATTTATAAGAATCACCAATGCAGGTTTGCGTGAAAGCCACGCACATGACGTTGAAGTGATTTAAGCAGATAGAGAAACTCTGGCGATTATTTCATTTCCCTTTGCAGAAACGTAAACTTTTCTTTTCGCCTTTAACCCTAGTTTTTTAACGCCAATTTTGATTAAACTTCTGGCTTCAGCATCTCCACGACGCATTGCTTCAACTTTAGCCATAATCTCTTCAGTATACGCTACTTCAGCGCACTTATTGCATTTGTATGCACTAACAAAAATGCCTTTTTGCACTTCATCTTTAAAACCGCGAAACTTTCCCTTATCGCAAAAACCACAGGTTTTACCTTCGAAATTCATATAAACAGTCAACCGCCAACTTCTACAATAAACCTTTTTTCACTTATTTGTGGAAAAATACGAACAACCGCACCTTTGGTTAAGCCTAAAGACTCAGCCAAGGATTTCTTAATGCCAAGCGCTAAGTTTCCGCCCACTTTGTAAACAGTAGACTCTTGTTTGCCCCATAATCCAAGCTCTTTAAACCGCTTTTCAAGTTTTCTGCCTTCGCTTTCGTCCATTATCTCTTCTCCACAATGGTTGCACACATCGGCTTTGAAGTGGCCTACAAACACGCTGTGCTTAACAACATCTATTGTCTTTCTTTCAAGCTTACCTTTTTCACATATTGGACATTTCATAAACATATCACCTTAAACTCGGTAGCAAGTTATCACAAGCCACCCTCCATTTTCTTTTTGCGCAACTACTTCAAGATCGCGATACCTAAACTTAAACTTATCTTCGCCATCACGTATGGTTCTTTCAGATTTTCGAATAGTCGAATGCACTTCTTCAAAGGTTATTCCCTCTTCTGGCATTGACTTAAACCATGCATGTTTTGTAAATCTTACCTTCACACTTAATCACTTATAATGAGTTTAATTGCTTATATATTTAACGCTTGCGGCTGAAAAAGTGGACGAAAAGCACATAACCCTAGCGAGAATTAGGCAAATAGCTGTTTTTATAAATTTAAAGTGGACAAACAGAAAACTTACGACGTAGTGAAGATATCTCCACAATAAGAAAGGTGAAAAAATAAAACAGAAAAAAGAGAAAAGAAAATTATACGCCAAAAACTATACTGCCATCGTCACGTTGAATAATTTTAGCTCCACCGCGACCCGTAACAGATGCACCATTACCAACAATAATCGAACTCTTAGAGGTTTGGGAGACTACATTGTCTCGAAGTTCAAATTTTGCGCCGGTAGAAGATTGATAAGTAATGGAATCCTTAGCGTATATCCTAGTGCCCTGAATTAAAATATCCCCATTTTGTGCTAGAAAATCCACTATTCTATCAGCAACAATCTCTGCATCGATTACATTCAACTGCCGTGCGATATGGCTCTGAAGCTCTTGACGAGTTGGGGCAGTAGAGGCGGCAATATAATTGCGCACAGTATCATAAACGAAATTGCCAGCTACATTTACACCGAGGTCAAGTAAAAGTTGATCTAAAGTCATACGACAATCACCTTTATTCCATTCCCATTCCACCCATGCCTCCTCCACCTTGTGGCATTTGTGGCCTGCCGCGTGACGCGATTATGTCGTCGATGCGGAGGATCATTTCAGTGACTTCCGATGCGCTCTGGAGGGCTTGCTTCTTGACTTTAAGTGGCTCAATTACGTTGATGGCTTTCATGTCGCCGACTTTTAACCCGTAGATGTCAACGCCGTAGTACTTGCCGTCTTTCTGTTCGTGTTTGTGCCGCAAGTCTACAAGTGTGTCAATTGCATCTAGTCCAGTTGACTCAGTTAACGTTTTTGGAATTACTTCCAAGGCATCTGCATAAGCTTGAATTGCAAGCTGCTCGCGTCCGCCAACTTCAACGGCGTATTTGCGTAAACGAGTGGCAAGTTCCATTTCAGTACTTCCACCGCCAGTTACGTATTTGCCGTCTTCAACTGCGCTTGTAGTTGCACCAATTGCATCGACAATAGCACGCTCTGCCTCATCAACAATGTGGTCAGTGCTTCCCCTTACTAGAATCGTAACTGCCTTTGGATCTTTGCATTGTTCTACGAATGTCATTTGTTCGCCTGCCACTTTTTTCTCTTGAACAGAACCAGCATGGCCTAAGTCTTTGTCACTGAGGTCATCTAGCGTGGTAACCATTCGACCGCCAGTTGCTTTGGCGAGTTTCTCCATGTCGCTTTTCTTAACACGGCGGCATGTAAGTACGCCTGCTTTAGAAAGGTAGTGCTGGGCAACATCGTCGATTCCCTTTTGGCAGAACAACACGTTTGCACCGCTTTTGACAACTTTGTCAACCATTGTCTTTAACATTTTCTCCTCTTGGTCTAGGAAAGCGGTCATTTGTTCTGGCGAAGAGATGTTTATTCTTGCGTCGACTTCAGTTTTTTCAATTTCAAGAGCCACGTCAAGCAAAGCCACCTTGGCGTTGCTTACTGTTTTCGGCATGCCCGGGTGAACAATTTCCTTGTCAACTAATACTCCATTGATAAGCTGCGTTTGTAGTACGTCGCCGCCTTTTTTCTTTTCAAGTTTAATGTAATCTTTGTCAATTATTGTTTTTCCATCGCGCTGTTCAGCAACTTGCTTAACTGCACTTACGACTAATTTAGCAAGCACGTCTTTGCCTGTTCCTACGCCGACTGTTTTGGAACCCATTGCAACGCTTGCAATTTTTTCCAAGTTCTCAGTATCACTTACCTTAATCGGCTCGCCAATTGCCTGCAATTCTAGCATTGCGCGTGCAGTTGCAAACTTGTAGCCATTGATAATAGTAGAAGCGTGGATGTCGCTGTCAAGGAGATCAGCTGCTTTGCGTAGAAGCTCGCCTGCGATTACAACTGAAGTTGTTGTGCCGTCGCCGACTTCGCTGTCTTGTGTTTTTGCAATTTCAACCATCATTTTGCCAGCTGGGTGCTCGATGTTCATCTCTTTTAGAATCGTTGCTCCGTCGTTTGTGATTATAATATCGCCCATTTCGCTGACCATCATCTTGTCCATTCCTCTTGGTCCAAGTGTAGTTTTGACGATTTGTGCAACTGCATATCCAACCGCAATGTTGGTGCGCTGCGCGTCTCTTCCCAAAACGCGATTGCTTCCTTCTGGTAGTACTTGTTGTCCGCCTTGAATCTGTGCCATAACTTATAAATCACCTTATTAATTCGATTTTGTTAAATAGGAATTGCAAATAGAAACTAAGAATTGAGCACAATGCTGCGGCATTGTGACTCAGACACAAGGCTTGAAGCCTTGCGCTGATAGCCCTAAATTTAGAATTCCGTAAAATTCGATAATATATTAGTTCGGTAAAGGGATAAAAAAGCTGCGGTTTAGCGAATCGTCGGCTGTTGTTGGGAAAGGCAGTGTAGTGTTC
>JAUYPK010000090.1 GCA_030697615.1 Microcaldota archaeon
TTGGATTCAAACTCCGAAAACCTCAACCAGTTCGACTTGATTATACTTACAAGCGAGAAGTTAGACTCAATCCTGCGTCACAAGGCGACTTGGGTTAGTGAAGTTGAAGGAATTGTGTTTGACGAGTGCCACTTAATTGGAGAAGAACAGCGCGGTGCAACCTTAGAGGTTGTGATGACGAAGCTTCACTTGGAAGGTAAGAAGATGTTGTGCTTAAGTGCAACTATTCCAAACGCGTTTGAAATTGCAGATTGGCTTGGTGCAAAGCTATTCACAAGCACGTTTAGGCCAACTAAATTAATTGTAGGCGTAAGCAGTGAAAATGGAATTAATTTCAAGGATAAAGAGTTGCCACTTATTCCACTTATGGAAAAGAAGCAGCTTGGCGAAATCATGCAAAGCGCGTTGAAATTTAAGAAAAACGGCCAAGCGCTTGTGTTCGTAGCAACGCGGCGAAGCGCTGAATCAACTGCTCGTGAAATTGGACAAATTACGAAACAATTTCTAAACGACGGCGACAAGGTGGAGTTAAAGGAAACGAGTCGTAAAGTTTTGAAAGCGCTTGCTTCGCCAACGTCGCAGTGCAAAGATCTAGCATCGTGTGTTGAAAACGGGGTTGCTTTTCACCACGCTGGCATTACGCCAAAGCAGCGGGATTTGATTGAAGCTGGTTTTAAACATGATAAGAACATCAAAGCAATTGTATGCACTACAACTCTTGCAATGGGAATTGACTACCCTGCGACTTGGGTGGTTGTAAAGGATTTGAAGCGGTTTACGGGTATGTTTTCTGAGTTCATCCCTTCTCTCGAAGTACATCAGATGCTTGGCAGGAGCGGCAGGCCTAACTACGACGACGTTGGAATAGGAGTGCTGATGTCAACAAACCGCGACTCTGCAGAGGTTTGGGAGAAGTACGTTTACGGCAAACACGAGGATTTGTACAGCAAGTTGGCAAACGAAACAGCTATTCGCTTTCACACGTTGTCACTGATTTCTTCTAATTACGTTTCGAGTTTTGAAGAGTTAGAGAAATTTTTCAACTCTACGTTTTACGCTTTCCAGTATGGCGACAGTGGAAAGTTGGGGGAGATAATTGAGCGTATTTGTAAGGAGTTAAAGGAGTTTGATTTTATACGGGAGAAAAGCGGCAAACTAGGCGCTACGCCGATTGGCAGGCGCATTGCGGAGTTGTACATTGACCCATTGACTGGAATGAAATTTTTGGAATTTGTAAAAAAGGGACGCGGGGAAACAATTGACTATTTGTACTGCTTGTGCGAGGCAACCGAAATGCGGCCGCTTATTGGTTGCAAGAAAAACGAGGAGAAGATGATGTATGAAGATGCGTATAACCTCTTGGAAGATTTTCCAGCTTGGGATGCGGATGCACTAAATAAATTTAAAACAGCGAAGATTCTCAACGCGTGGATCAATGAAGCCAGCGAGGAGGAGATGCTGGAAGAATTTGAAATGCCTCCTGGCATCTTACTTGCTAGGAAGCGAAACGCGGAGTGGCTTGCTTATGCTTTGCGAGAAATTGCGTTTATTGAAAACCAAACAACAGCTTACAAAAACTCACGCAGGTTACGTAGGAGAATAAAGCATGGAATTAAGGAAGAGTTGCTTGACGTTTGTAGCATCCGCGGAATTGGCAGGGTAAAAGGCAGGCGACTTTTCAATAGCGGTGTAAAGACAGTTGAAGAGTATGGAAAATTAACAAAAGAACAAATCAAGGATATAACCGCTAGAAAAGCAGCACAAACCGGACAACAAGGCAAACTATAAGAAAAGTTATAATAAAGTTTTTTATAGTTTTTACTATAAAGTTTTGTATAAGAATTACTATAAACTTTTGTATAATGATTATTATACAAAAAAGTATAATTGTGAAGAAAATGGTTGGCTAGGCTGGAGAAACAAACTTTTTCACACCAACTACTTTGAACCTCGGCATTGCAAGTGTCCGTATCTCAAGCCCTTTTCCGCCAAGTTCAGGCAAACTCGAAACTGCAAGTTCTTCAAATGTAAGTTTAGCTTTATTTTTCTCACTAGCTGGAAGCGAATTGCCGCGAGATGACATGAGGCTAATTGCACGTTTTAACGCGTTTACTTGCAGTGGGGAATGTGGGTTAACAAAATGTGCGGTTACTGCTTCTTGGCCAGTTTCGCCAATTGCCAGTTTAGTTGGAAGCTTAACAACTAATCCACTCCATTGCTCTATTTTTGCACGTTCAATAGCGGTGTCAAGCTCTTGTTCATACCCACGGGTAAAAATACTATGTTGAGAGGCAGAGTTTCTAGGTACAAAAACCGTATTTTCAGGTTCTAATTTTAGAATATTTAAAACTCTACCGTTAACTGTTTTATCAGCGGCTACTACATAGTCGCTCTTGTCCAAAACTTTTACCCCTTTAGATTTTAGATAAGCGTCGGTTTCGTCACTTAGTGGAAATCTACCATATCTTATGAGTAAATCTGGAGAGGTGCTTTTGTTAGTTAAAAAGTCCTGTACTTTTAAACCAGTGAAAGGAAAACCCCGTGCTTCGCCGCTGCGAACTCCTTTAACGCGGCTTTCAACTGATTGTTGTAAAACTACATTAACCGCTGCGTCTGGGTTTGACTGTCTTAGAATTCGTTCAACATTATCCCGAAGCGCGCCTATGTCCCTCTTGAACGTCTCTGCCAACTGTTTGTCGCGAACCATTATAGCAACTGTTTTAGGCAATGTTCCACTTTCCTCTTTGTGGATGTTTAGAAAAGCATGCGCTAAACTCTTAGCAAGACCAGAAGGCAACTTGTAAGTCTTTAGCACTTCATCAGTGAACCCAGCTCCAAGAAGTTCAGAGCTAACATCTATAACCGCTGCACGTGTTCTTCCACTTTTTCCCCGCACTAACTTATAGTCCACTTTCATCAACGCTTTTCTGTTTTGCGGCTCAAAAACGCCTTCTTCGGCTACTTTTGCAGCTAACTCTCTAAACTCGTCAACTTTAGCAGTAGGATAACGCCTTCGGGTTTCATCAATTGCCCCTACAACCGCACGTGTGACTTTTCCAGTAGTAGCGCTTATTGGATCAAACAAATCATTGCCAACCTGTACAAAAACCTCAGCTTGCGGTAAATCAGAAACCGGCCTAAAACGCTTTGGCTTTGAAACAACCTTTAATCCTTCTTTGCCTCCGCGAACCCACGCAGTCCATTTCATTGTTGAACTACCTGCAGTTCTGAAAGCTGCACTGTTCAACATTGGAACCAACTCGTGGCTGTCGTGGTCTGAAATTGAATTTCCACCGTTAGCTAAATGAATTGCGTCTTGGAGTTTTTGCCTCACAATCGGCGATACCGCCCTGTCTTGTGCAATTTCAGAAAGCGCACTAGAATGCGCACTAATAGCCGCGGATAATTCAGGTGAATTCCTAGCGTGCCAAATTCCGTTTTTTCCAAACATAGCTTCAGCTGACAACAACTGGATTTTTCCAAATCCCCTTGGCAAAGTACGGTATTCCATAGCCATAATTAAATTATCCCCCGTTGGTTAATAACTGTTTTGCCAATTGCACATAAACCTCTTTAGCTTTTTCTATTTGCACGGTTTCAATTTCCTCTTTTCCAGTGTGCGAAAGCAAATTATTCCCAGGTCCGATGTTAACTACACTACAACCTTTTTCAATGTAGAAACGTGCATCGTTTGAGCCAAATTTGTAAATAAACTCTGGCAAAAGGTTAACTGAATTCAATGCACTTACTGCTGCTTTGCAAAAATCGCTGTTTTTATCCAACGTCCAGCCAACTGCGCGAAACTTTTCACTCGAAGCAACGCTGCCATTTAACCTACGTGAAACGCGCGCCAGCATTTCATCACACGAAACCAAAGGCGAAAACCTAAAGTCAAGCAGAGAAACGCATTTTGCAGGAACTACGTTTACAGCTGTTCCGCCCAAAATTGTACCCACGTTCATCGTAATCTTGTCGAACACGAATTGATCGTCGCCATTTGGAACTGGAAACTCGTTTTCAAGCATGGAAATTGCCTTGGTAAGGTTTGTAATTGCGTTTTCATTTGGTCGCAACCTACCAGCATGGCGGGAAACTCCATCGGTACTTAATTCAAGCTGCAACGCACTTTTTTGCCCGTTACAGATCTTCAAGTTAGTTGGCTCGCCAATTACAACATAGTCCGCAAGAATCCCTTCACTAACTGTTGCAGCTGTGCCGTTTTCTCCACCTTTTTCCTCGTTTCCAACAAGAACCAATATAACTTTTCCACCTAGGCGTTCCGGTTGCTGGACTAGTTCAAGAAATGCACACGTCATTGCTGCAACTCCGCTTTTCATGTCAACTACACCTAAGCCGCTAAGTACGCCGTCTTTAACTGTTCCATTAATTGCATTTGTGGCGCCAATTGCGGGTGGGACTGTGTCAGTGTGGCCATTGAACAATACACTTGTTTTGCCTTTGCCCACCTCGCAAACCACGTTGACAGTATCACCTTTTTCAATGAGCCTTACTTTTTGTCCGTTTTCTTCTAGCAGCTTCGCTAGGTACGCCGCTATATCGGCGTTATTTGAAAAACTTTGTATGGAGACTAGCGCTTTGGCTAGCTCAGCAGGTTTCAACATTTTTCATCTCCTCGAATAACAATGACGGTATTAGTTGCTTGTTCACAGATAACGCCGAAATTTCAGTGCGTTGAGCCAAGATTTTACACGCTAATTCACTATTAGCCATTATTCCACTGAACAAAGCAGGTTGTACGCCAACTGTGCTGAGTAAAAACATGGCGCCAAGTGCGGCCGTAGCTTCTGAGCCGCAAACAACTACTTTGAGCTTAGCTGAATTCAATGCGCTAAGTATGGGAAGAATCGGGTGTTGACCAAGCAAGCTAGAGCCAAACTCCGCAACTATAACATCATTACTTTGCAAGTACGAAATGCATTTCAACGCAGCTTCCACTGCCAGTTGTTCGTTACATATTGTTGAAGCTCTGCCTGCATCTGAAAAGTCAACTACTTGATCTGCACCAGCTTCGAAGTAGCTAAGCGGATCATCACCACATATCCCCGTAAGTTTACAAGCACCGACTTTCACGCCAAGCTGCTTAAGTTCACTTATGAGCTTTGCAGTAGTCACTGTTTTTCCAGTGTTTGTATCAGTGCCAATAACTGCGATTATCGGTTTCTCAAAACCACACTGAACAGGCAGTCGGTCAACTAATTTTAACGGAACTTTCTCCAGCATTAGCGTTGCAACGTACTTGACCAAAAGAGCATTTTGATCAGCAACGCCAAAAACTGGTTGACCAACTAAACCAGCTCTATTTACAACAATCCATGTAGCTGTAGAATCTCGCGGCACTTCAATGACATCCAACTTAAAAGAAGCATTTGCACCAACTAGGCAAACTAGCAAATCGCCAGGTTCAGGCACAACTATTGACAAATCGCTTAGCCGAAGCGGCTTACCCATAGAATTTTCAAGTACGCGGACAAGCACAAGTTCGCCAGCTTCAAAAACTTGGCGTTCTTGAAAAGCTACGTTTTCAAAAGAAGACAGTACTTTGCCAGCTACAAAGCTAACTAAGATAGTTGCACCGCTAGGCAAATTGACAGTTTCACGACTACAAGTAAGGGTTAAAGCATTCATAACAGACGCACCTCCAAAAAGGAGATTAAGACTCTTTTATTGAGTCATTGAGCTGGCTTGAATGCCGTTAAGCATGTGCCAGATATAAGTAAGGACTAAGCTAAAGCTAGCAATAAACTGAAATAGTTTCTGAGTTGCGCTAGCTTTCATTGTAGACATATAAGACTAAGCCTTAAATAAAAACTTATGCATTCATTTTATCAAAAGGCTATGAGCAAATTTTGCTTCTTTAAGTTTTTTCATCGTACGGCTGGGAAGTTTGCCATCTATGATTACAGTCAAAACTGGATCTGGAAACAATTCAGGGTCATCGGACATAATTTGACGAATAACAATCCCATCATCTGCAATTATTTTACTCACAGCTGCCACTATACCTTTTTTCTTTGGATCTGCCCGTAGTTCAATAGTGTCAAAACCTAATTCTTTGGCAGCGTTGCCCATAAACGCACGAGGTTCAAGCCGATAGAAAATTTGAAGCAGCTTATTGTCACGAGCTATTGCCTGGCCAGTTGCGATTACAACCCTGCGGTCAATCGAAAGCGCGCGGGCAATTTTAGCAGGCGGAACTTCAATATTACCAAAAAATATTTTTCCACGGCTATCTACCCTAAGGCCAAGGCGCAATAGTTCAATCGCCACCGTTTTTCTCCCATGTGCGTTTTCAAAAAATTCTTCAAGCAATTTAAGCATATGTATACTTTTAGTCATAAAAGCTTAAATATGTGCATCAAGGTAAATTACTAAAAGAGGTGTTGAAATAATGAAAAAAACAAGTGGCGGTTTACTTTGGCAACTCACAGCTAAACCAATTTCAGCACTGCGCATCGATTCTAATTAATACACGTAGCAACGGAGTTGTTAGCTAAACATGGAACTTTTTCTCGATACTGCAAAGGTTGAAGAAATAAAAGCTGGACTTGAAACCGGATGCATTGATGGCGTAACAACTAATCCTACCTTAATCAGCGAGTGTGGAAAAAAATTTGAAGCCACCATAATGGAAATAGCTGAACTTGTCAAGGAGAGTAACGTTAAATGGATCGTTAATGCAGAGGTAACGCAAGTAGAATCATCGACTGCAATGATAACGCAGGGAATTTACCTATCAAAACTACACCAGAATATAGTGGTTAAACTGCCTGCGACAATAGAGGGGATAACTGCTGCGAGTTGCCTTGCAAGGAAAAATATAAGGACTAACGTAACGCTTTGTTTTTCAGTTAACCAAGCGCTCTTAGCTGCAAAAAGTGGGGCGAGTTACGTTTCTCCTTTTGTCGGAAGATTAGATGACATTGGAGAAAATGGAACTGAGCTAATTAAGCAGATTAGAATCGCATACAATAACTACAAGATAAACACGAAAATACTAGCAGCTAGCATACGTTCGCCGTTCCATGTATCGGCAATGGCATTAATAGGTGCAGATGTGGCAACCATTCCATTTAGCATATTTGAAAAAATGTTCAAGCATCCGCTTACAGATAATGGAATGATGCGTTTCAAAAGCGACTGGGAAACGTTTACAGCGCGTAGTGAAATAAAACAGGTGAATTTTACAAGATGAAAAATAAACTAACTGCAAAACAGCATGCAACACATAATACAATAGTTACCGTTGGCAAAATCAAAATTGGTGGATTAACGCCCACAATAATAGCTGGTCCGTGTAGTGTCGAAAGCGAAGAACAGCTGCTTAAAACCGCAGTTGGAGTTGCAGAAGCAGGCGCGCATTTACTGCGAGGAGGCGCGTTTAAGCCAAGGACTTCACCATATTCATTTCAGGGACTTGGTGAAGACGGGCTAAAACTACTTGTTAAAGCACGTGAAAAAACTGGACTGACTATTGTTACTGAAATAGTTTCAGAAAAATACATTCCGCTATTTGAAAAATATGAAGTGGACGTTTATCAAGTTGGCGCTAGAAACTGCCAAAATTATGACCTGTTAAAGGCGTTGGGCAAAGTGAAAAAACCAGTGTTACTAAAGCGAGGTATGGGCACAAAGCTTGAAGAATTTCTACTCTCTGCAGAATACCTAGTGCACCACGGTAACCCAAACGTCATTATGTGCGAACGTGGCATAACTACTTTTGAAAATTACACGCGTAATACACTTGACTTGAATACAGTTGCAGCGCTAAAGCAATTAACGCACTTGCCAATAATAGTTGACCCTAGTCACGGGACTGGAATTCGCTCGCTTGTTACGCCATTAGCAAGGGCAAGCATAGCTGCAGGTGCAGATGGACTGATAATAGAAGTTCATCAAAAGCCAGAAGAGGCGCTTTGTGATGGCCAGCAATCACTAAACCTAGCTGAATTTAGTGAATTAGTTGATCAAGTCAATAAAATATCACACGCAGTTAAGAAGTGAGAAAAATAAATGTAAGGTAAATTAATGATTTACAACCAAAAGTGAAAACAAAACATGCTACAATTACATCAAAAAATAGCGCGGTTGCTTGAATTGAAAAAAACCGAGCTACAACAAAAGAAACAAACCACAGTAGTAAAGAGTTTACTTGACGCAGCAACTGCAATGAAAATGCCACCTAGTTTTTCCAGTGCAATAAAACAAGCTAATAAAATAACACTCATATGCGAATACAAACGTAGCTCGCCAAGCGAAGGAGAAATCAATGGTGCGCGCTTGGAGGAAGTTATTTCCAAGTACGAAAAAGGAGGCGCAGATGCAGTTTCTATACTAACTGAACCTAACTACTTTTCCGGCACCATAGTTGATTTGAAAAAGGCAAGCGAGTTAACGTCACTGCCTTTGCTTAGAAAAGACTTTGTAATTGAAGAATACGAAATTATCGAAGCAAGAGCCAACGGTGCAAGCGCAGTTTTGCTAATCGCGGAAATAACTCCCAATATGCAAAGGATGATTAGTGTCTGCAAAGATTTGCAAATGGATGCGCTAGTGGAATGCTTTACTGAAGAAAACATAACCTTGGCAGTAGATTCTGGCGCGAGCATAATCGGGGTAAACAATCGTAGTTTTGTTGATTTAAGTGTAGATAAAAATCGCGCTTTGGCATTAAAGCAATTTATTCCAAAGAATTGCATAAGCATTGCAGAAAGTGGAGTTAAGAATTCAACTGGAGTGCAAATGTACAAAAAAGCTGGGTTTGACTCAATTTTAATTGGAACAAGCTTAATGAAAGCAGCTGTGCCAGAAAAACTATTGGCAGAATTAGTACAAGCTGCAGGTGCAAAAATCTAAATGGCATATAGAATTAACCCAACTGGAAAACGTGCATTGCGGCAAATGAGCATCAATGGACAAGACAACGTCACTTACGAGAACTTAAGCCAATATCTAGATGGTGCAATCCGCTTTACTGCAGCAGAAGGAGAAAATCCCTTATTTAAGTTAAGAACTAGAAAAGGAAAACACATCGCAATTAAGGTTTTTCCAGATCAAAGATATGAAGACGGAATAGAACACTACGATGCATTAACCGATTTGCAAAATGCTTTTAGAAAATCAAGGCTAGGACACCGAGTAGTTAGGCCATTATTCGCCACTAAACATGTGCTCGGAATGGAGTATATTCCAAAGCGAGTAAAACGGTGGGATGAATTTATCAAAAAAGCAGATAAAAGAAAACGCTCAATGGCTCAACGCGAACTGGAAAAAATAGTAACCGCAGTAAAAACACATGCACCACATTTACTCGCTCGTTTTGATCCACATGAAGAAAATGTATTTGTAGAACAACAGCGAAATAAGATAAAATTAGTAATAATAGACGCAGTTAAAGCAAGGAGTTTATAATTAAACATGAAACGTTACTTTGGCGAATTTGGCGGGATGTTCGTTCCGGAAATGCTAGTGCCAGCTTTGCAAGAATTGGAAACTGCGTTTGAAAAGTTAAAAACCGACAATAAGTTTGAACACGAACTGCACACGCTATTGCATGACTTTGCAGGTCGGCCAACTCCACTTTACCACGCTGCAAACTTGTCGAAAAAATATGGATTTAAAATTTACCTTAAACGGGAAGATTTACTCCACACCGGCGCACATAAGATTAACAACTGCCTTGGCCAAGCGCTGCTTGCTAAGCGTATGGGGAAAAAACGCTTAATTGCAGAAACCGGCGCAGGCCAACATGGAGTTGCAACTGCTGCTGTCGGTGCGTTGCTTGGCATGCAAACGACGATTTACATGGGTAGAAAAGACGTTGAAAGACAAAAGCAAAATGTGTTCAGGATGAAATTACTTGGGGCAAAGGTAATTCCGGTTGAAACTGGCTCCCAAACTTTAAAAGACGCAGTTAACGAAGCACTTCGAGACTGGATAACTCGACTTGAAACAACTCATTATCTCCTTGGATCTGCAGTTGGCCCGCATCCCTTTCCATCAATTGTAGAATATTTTCAAAAAGTTATTGGTGAAGAAGCGAGGCACCAGATTCACCACTTTGAGAGAAAAAAACCAAAAGCGATTTTGGCCTGCGTAGGTGGAGGAAGCAACGCAATTGGTATGTTCAACGCGTTTATTCCGGATAAAAACGTGCGTTTAATTGGAATTGAAGCCGGCGGTAGAGGAAAGAACATGGGGCAAAACGCAGCTACGCTATGCCTCGGCACACTGGGAGTACTTCACGGTGCAAAAACTCTTTTACTTCAAGATAAGCACGGCCAAGTTAGTGACACGCATTCAATTTCAGCTGGACTTGACTACCCTGCTGTTGGGCCTAAATTAGCATTTCTCAAGAGGAGCGGCAGAGTCAAAGTACACGCAGTTACGGATAAAGAAGCGCTAGACGCATTTATGGAACTTAGCAGGTTAGAAGGGATAATTCCTGCGCTCGAGTCATCGCATGCACTTGCTTATCTCAAACACTTAAAGCTGAAAAAAGGCGACTCAGTCATTGTGAACTTATCCGGCCGGGGCGATAAGGATCTCGGCATAGTTATGGAAAATTTAAAGGGAATTTAAAATGGGGCTTAAAAACATTCAAAATACTTTTGCACAAAAAAAGGGAACTGCATTTATGCCTTTTTTAGTGGCTGGCTATCCTGATTTTGAAACTTCGGTAAAAATTACAAAAATACTAGTGGAAAACGGCGCAGATGCGCTGGAAGTGGGAATCCCATTTTCCGACCCGCTGGCAGATGGTCCTACAATTCAAGCTGCAGATGTAAAAGCAATTGAAAACGGCATGACGCCAGTAAAAGCGTTTAGACTCGTGAAAGAGATTAGAAAGTTCTCCAAGGTTCCAATTGTAATAATGTGCTACGCAAATGCAATTACAACTTTTCCAGGCGACTTTTACAAAGAAGCTGCAAAAAACGGAGTTGACGGAGTACTAGTTGCAGATGTGTGCCTTGAAGAAATAAAACCATTTGCGCAAAAGGCCAAGATCAACGGCTTAGCAAATGTAATGATAATCAGCCCAAACACGTCTCTTAACCGCATCAAGCAAATTGGCAAACAAAGTAGCGGCTTTCTTTACGTGGTTTCAGTGATGGGCGTAACTGGCGAAAGAAAAGATGCGATGAAAACTGCAATTGCGTTGGCACTAAGGGCGAAAAAAGCAACTAGATTGCCAACCTGCATTGGCTTCGGCATATCAACGCCAGCACAAGTGAAACAACTTAGAAGCAACCACGTCGATGGTGCAATTGTTGGAAGTGCGTTGATTGCAAAGATACGTGATAAAAACTATAAAGCACTTAAAGTACTCGCTAAACAAATGAACATAGAGGCTAAAAAATGAAAACTCGCCGTGG
>JAUYPK010000091.1 GCA_030697615.1 Microcaldota archaeon
TCACCTGGAGCTGGAAAAACAACGTGCGCTAAACATGCAATGAAACAACTTTCCGACTACCGCCCGACCGTCAACTGCGTTTACATCAACTGCTGGGAAAACAACACGAAGTCCGCTGTGCTCAACGAAATTGGCAGGAGCATTGAAATTGGATTTCCGCGGCGAGGATTGGCCAACGACGAAGTATTTACCAGAATAATTGAATTCTCCAAAAAAAGCAAAGCAACAAACATCATATTCCTCGACGAGTTTGACCAGTTGGTTTACAAAAAAGAAGACGGCGTAGTTTACGATTTAACGCGCGCTGGCGAGAACCACGGTGCAAACTTCTCAGTTGTTCTGATTTCTAATGACTCGCACTTGCTGGAAAAACTTGATCAGCGGATTGCGAGTTCGTTATCCGCTAAAAAAGTCTGTTTTCCACGCTATTCGCCGCAAGAGTTAAAGGACATTTTACGCGAACGTGCAAAGCTTTGCTTCCGTAGCGGTTCGTGGAGCGAAGAAGCAATTGCGCTATGTGCTGGACATGCTGCTAAACTTGGCGGAGACTGCCGCGTTGCACTACGCACGTTATGGAGGGCTGCTCGCGTTGCTGAAAACCAAGGCAACAAAATAACCGAAACGCACGTGCGCAAAGCGTTTGAAAACGAAAAACAAACAACTCAACCACAAAGCGAAGTGGAAGAAAAAATCTTGCAGGAATTGACAAAGGAAAAAAACGCCGCTGGAATTACTGCAGGCGAACTATACGCAGCTTTGCCAACTTACAGCGAACGTACACTTCGAACGCATTTGGACAACCTTATTTCAAGAGGTGGAGTTGAAGCGCGGGAAGTTGAAGGCAAAGAAGCCGGCGGAAGAGGAAGGACAAGAATGGTGAAGTTGAAATGAGTGAAGCAAAGAAGGGAATTGTTTTACAAATTAAACCAATAAAGGGAGCATCGGTTGAACTATCAACTAAGTTGTATTTCTACACGTCTGCGGGAAACGAACCGCGCAACAGCGATAAAACCAAATTATTCGTTCCATTGCCAGAAAAAAAATTTAAAAAACTTGAAATGCACTTTGCAACGCACGTTCGTGGAGAGTCATTACTAGCTGTGACAAAAAATTCAATTGAATGGCGTAGATTCTATCCTTTTGGAACGCAGAAGCCTTTGCGTGGAACTAGGATAGGTGAACTTGTGCACCACGCCATCGTAGAACACTTGGCAGACAACTACCCAAATAGGATAATTCTCCATGGCAGCAGCGCAATTACGCCTGCACGAAGAAAACAATTGCGAAAAATGCGAATAAAAGAAGCTGAATTCTATGAAATCGAAACCTATAGGCAATTAGTACGCCGGCACATGGAGCGAAGGTTTGGGATGCGTTTTTAGTAAGTGTTATAAAGGGCGCTAACACTAGTGTTAGTAACACTAGTGTTAGTGGTTGTTATGGTTGAATTTTCATTTGGAGCACCGGTAAAGGAAAAACAGTTTTTTAACAGAGTAGATGAACTGAATAAACTAATTCGCAGAACCGAGAAGATAACGCAAGGCATTCGTAATGACGTCGCCATAATTGGACCCAGGAGAGTTGGAAAATCCTCCTTAACAAATAAGCTAGCTGAACAACTTACGGAAAAGGGGATAACAGTAATTCAAATGGACTGCGAAGGGCTTACGCCACAAATTTTCCTGCGTGAGTACAGCAATGCAGTAATAGCTGCCGAAGTTGAAAAGCACAACTTAGTGCAAAAGTTTAGAGAAAGCTTAAAGCAAGGCGTTTCTACGTCAATAGTGATTTTGTCAGAAGCACTAGGGCGAATAAAGTCAATAGAGATTACATCCCCACTAGCAGAGTTCCTCGTGTTCAGAATAGAGATGGAAAAAACGAGTGAACGCGAGTTGCGCGGAGAAAAGCTAATGGACTTCTTGCAACAGGCATTGGAATTGCCAGAGAAGCTAGGTAGTAAATTTACAGTGATTTTTGATGAATTTCAAGAAACTTCCAAGTACAACGTATTGCAAAAAGGGGATTTTCACGCGCTTTTCAGGAGAAGCACCCAACACCAGAAAAATGTATGCTATGTTTACACTGGAAGCTCAATTGGAATGATGGAAAAGATTTTCGGTGACCAAAATAACCCGCTTGCAGGAAACGCTGACATTTTACCAGTAGAGCCATTTGGCGAGGAAGACTCAAAGGCATTCTTAACCTTGGGATTAAAACAAGCCGGAATAAAGCTAGAAGAAAAAGCGCTTAACTTCATAGTTGACAAAACCGGCGGATTCCCCGCTTACTTAAATTGGATTGGCTTAAGGCTAATTGACAAGGGGGAGAAAAATATAAGCGAAGCACAAGCAAAAGAAACATTTGACCAAATGTTATCTCCAGCAAGCCCAATCTACCAAAATATTTCAAAGCAACTTGTTAAACTTGGGCCACTCACAAAAAAAATACTTAAAATAATTGCACTTGGAAACGTAGAACCGCTTAAGATCCAAAAAGAAGCTAATGCTCAGAACGTCTACGTTTACTTGGATCGGCTACAGAAATACGGCTTGGTAAAAAAACGTGAAAACAAATTTTACTTAATCGACCCAGCGATGAAAAAAGGGCTTATTGAAAACATATTTTAGCTTTTAGAATTTCTTAAAAAGGAAGGGCGAGAGTGGTGAAATTGAAATGAGTGAAGCTAAAGCGAGTAAAGGAGTCATTTGCACGAGTGAAGCTGAAGTGAGTAAAGGGATCATTTGCAGCATTGAACCAAGTAGGCGGTCATCTAAGCAAATAGACTTGTGGTTTCACCTACGCTTAGGGACTGGACGTAAGCCGGGCGATAAAACAACAATATTTATTCCGCTACCAGAAAGAAAAGCTAGACAATTTCAAAGGCACTTTTGGATACATCCTGCCGGCTATGGATCGTTAAGCGTGAAAAAAAAGTCTATTCAATGGATTAGGTTCTACCCATTTGGACACCGAGAAACTCCTGCCTTGCGCGGAACCCGAATAGGCGAACTTGTACACCACGCGATCGTAGAGCATTTGGCGGATAACTATCCAAATCGCACAATCCGCCACAGTGAAAGTGAAGCAATCCTACATGCAAGAAGAAAACAGCTAGAGAAGATGAAAATAGACCCGGACAAAGTTTACAAAATCGAAGCCTATAGGCAATTAGTACGCACGCACATGGAGAAAAGGTTCGGGATGAAATTTGAGAGCTAAGGCTTCTTGAAAAACAGTTCAATTACGTCGCGGTGTTTTAGCGGGTGGTCTTTGCCAATTGGCTTTTTCTGCTTCACGTCAACCGCCTTGATGAAACCTCGACCCATATCTGTGTGGAGAGTAAACGCAAAATCTAACGCTGTCGAACCTGGCGGAAGGAGAAAAACATCTGGCAAAACATTTCCTTGCGAGTCGGCAAGTTTGTTCACACCGCCTGGAAAAATCGCGATGTAGCGCAGGAAGTCGAATACCGCAGCATTTAAGAGTTTTTGAACTCCGCTTCCGCTGAACTTTGTCAACACATTTTGTAAGAGGGTCATTGCGTTTTTTTGCCCTTCGTTTAACTCCTTGGTAATTTCAAAGTTTGCATCGCCTGGGATGTATTTTATGAAGCCATTTTTGCCAGCGCTTTTCAACGTGATTTCAGCTTCTGCACTGCACGGCACAATTAGGTAAGTTGGAAAAGCTTCTTTTAACCTAGCGATGTTTTTTTCAGCTGAATGAAGATCGCATTTATTTGCAGCGATTATAATTGGCTTGCCTAGCTCCCTTAGTTTGCGGCAGAAGCCTTTTTTCTCGTCGTTAGTCCATTGATTTAGCTGCTTGTCGAATAAGTTCAAAACACTTAGCGCTTTTTGCACTACGTCGCGCTTCATCCCAAGACCAGTGAATTGTGTGAACATAACTTCTTCGTTTTTCTTGTTGAGATTAGCTTCGCGAACTAGCTTATTCCA
>JAUYPK010000099.1 GCA_030697615.1 Microcaldota archaeon
CGACAGTTGTAGGTTTCAATAAGTATCCTCTTCTTTGTAATGCTTGTTGGGCTCCTTGCACATCCATTTCAAGGAAGCGTCGTCTCAATTTTTTTGGAATTATTGGTCCTGAGCCAGGAACGTGGGGATAAAAAGTAAAAAAAGGTGGGCTTCTCGACAAAGCTATTTGTTTCAATGCCCAGTGATCTGTTAGTTTTCCCATCACATCAGTTAGTCTATCGCGTTTGCCAAGTGCGGGATCACAACCCCAAATTTCAAACTTTTCTATGCTTCTTGTAGGTGGCAGTCTTGTTCTCATTCCTCGAGCTAACCCTTCAGTGCGATTAACGTGCCTCATTAGCTTTTCGCACTCTGAAATCGCCCTTAGAATTTCCCTAGCCATGTTTTCACCCCAGCGTAATTAATTCTTGCCCTAACTGTGCGCGTTTCGCTGTCCTGCTTCCATTTGGTGTTATTAGTTTGTGGTCGCTTGTAAGCGTAATTGTAGTTGCCGCTGTTTCAAGTTGTACTGTTTCCTTTTCAGCCAAGTAGCGGTTAAGTGAATAAATTCTACTTAAAATTGGTTTGCCGTCCTTGTAGCCGAGCGTGTAAACCTTCTCCTTCTTTGGAAGAACAATTGCTTCGTAGCTGTTTTGGTATTGCTCAACAAACTTCGGATATTTCCTTTCCAAGCGTTTCCAGAGCTTTTCAAACGAAATTGACTGGAAAATCTTCTTTTGTTTACCCTTCTGAGGCTTATTAGTGCTTATTTGGAGAAAAGAAGCTCCAGTTAGGCTTTGAAGAGGATCGTGACGGCACTCGCCAAGTAGTGATCCTGCTTTTGCGCCGCTGCCGTCAACGTAAGGCGCTTTTTTCTTATCGTGGTTATCTACGAGGAGTTTTACTGGCTCGTGGCTCATGCCTGGCATCAACGCTCTTCCTTTGCCCATTTGCATTGCAAATGCCATCATACCTGTAATTACAAATAAGCCAATCAACATTGCTGCGGTTATAACGTCACCTAAGTGCGGCCTGCCGTAAGAAAGCAAGAGGAACGACATGAGGATGATAACTGCCATTGTCACTATGTTTGCATTTCCGCCTGCCATTTGTGACCTGAAGCGGTTTTCCTGGACTATTTTCCTCCCTTCGCCTGCTTTTACAACTTTTATAACTGGGTTATTCTCATCGTCTGGATTAGAATAGGCAAGCATATCTTCAAGTGCTTCAACCGGCAATAGCTCAGCCATTGCCTGAGCAAGCATAGATTTTCCAGTTCCAGGCGAACCAATTAAGAGGACGTTGCGCTTTTGGCTTGAGGCTTTTTTAATAATGCTAACTGCTTTTTCTTGTCCAATAATTTGGTCAACCATTTTGTCAGAAACAGGGATCTCGGCAGTGGAACTAAACGAATTGAAGTCGAACTTCTTCGCCGCAACTACTTTTGCAGCTTTACCCTTAGCCTCTTTATTTTTTGATTTTTTTGCCATGAGTTTTTGTATAACTATTATTCTACCTTTTTGGTTAATAAATAACCTTTCAGCATTTTCCCATAACTGGAATCGTGGTTATTCTTTATAGAAAATGATCATTCTTTTAAAAGAACGATATTAGTGTGTTAAAAAGCTCAAATAACTTACTAATTCTATGTCTGCAAATATTTTGAAAGCTATTGAGCTAGTCAGCAGAGAACCAGTAACTCCAGTAATAGCAACTAGAAAAGTTATTCCGAGAAGTGGCGGGCCATTTGCAAGTATAGTTCACGAAGTCATTCCTGCTGACCGTGTGACTGAAGTACATCTTCGCGATCATCAATTTGTTGAAAAAGTTAGAAATAGCAGCGAAACTGGAACGACGGTACACCTAAAACCAGCTGCTATTGCATTACTTCGAGACGTGCGGCTTCATCACAGGTTGGAAACTGCTGGTTTTGAAATAATTCTGGGACCAAATCAAGCACTGCGTAAATTACGAGATAAAAAAAGACAATTAATATGTGCGGCTATACATGAAGATGGAAGTGGAGGCTTATTTCTCCGCCTGGACTCGCAAGATGCACCTAAAGTAATCCCTGCTTTGTTCACTGCAATAAGGTAATTAATCTCATTAACTATAATAATTTCTTATTATGATTCGCTTAGTTATGCTTGGTACTAGTGGCGCGATGCCAACTCCGCGGAGTAACCCTAGTTGTTTTGCTGTGAAGTTTGGCGGCGTTTATCTTTTTGATTGCAGTGAAGGCTGCCAGCGTCAAATGATGAAGTACGGCACTAACTTTGGCAGCGTCAAGGCAATTTTCATTTCACATTTACATGCTGACCACTTTCTTGGTTTGTTTGGCTTAGTTCAATCGCTGAACATGACTGGGCGCAAGGAACCATTGCAACTTTACGGCCCAAAAGGGACGAAGAAGTTTCTTGGAACTGTGTTTGCAATGAAAGAGTTTATGTCGTCTTTTCCGCTTGAAATAATCGAAGTCGCACCTAGCAAAAAGCCATTTTACTCCAATGAACTCTTTACGGTAAAGGCTTTCAACGTTAAGCACAATGCGCCTGCTAGCCTTGGTTTTGTCATGGAGGGGTTATCTTATCGCAGGTTTGACATGGATAAGTGCAAGAAAGTCGGCGTAAGTGGAAGGATGTTCTCCCAATTACAAGAAGGTGGCACAGTTGAAATAAACGGAAAGAAAGTGAAATACGCTGATGTTACTTATGTGCAAGGCGGGAAGAAAATAGTCTACACTGGCGATACGATGCAATGTCCAGCGATTGCTACGAATGCAAAAGACGCAGATTTGTTAATTCACGATTCTTGTTTTCTTGACAAGCACAAGGACCATGCGAAGGCAAAGATGCACTCAACTTGTTTAGATGCGGCGAAGAACGCGAAGAAGGCAAACGTGAAAAAACTAATTTTAACGCATTTCTCCAACCGCTACGACGATTTAGCTCCACTTCTTGCCGAGGCGAAGACAGTGTTTGAATCTACGGAGCTGGCAGAACAGGGAAAAGAGATACTAATCTAGATTTACTGCTTGGCGTACTTTTTGCTTTCAACTGCTTCTTTTTAATTCACTTAAATACCAATAGTAGTTTATGAAAAATCAGGGAGTAATTAGAAAGCTTATACGCATACTTGTAAAGAAATACTCGCCTGAAAAAGTGATAATTTTTGGCTCCCACGCCTGGGGCAAACCTTCTAGGGATAGCGACATTGACATCTTTATTGTCAAAGAAACGCGTAAAAAACTAAGTGAGCGTTTTGTCGAAGTTCAAAAACTGCTTCATGGGTTCCACTCTTCAATTCCAGTTGAACCACTAGTTTTAACCCCACGAGAAGTTGAAAAGCGAGTTGAGCTACGAGATCCATTTATTTTGAAAATTTTAA
>JAUYPK010000106.1 GCA_030697615.1 Microcaldota archaeon
GTAAACTCAGAGGATAAAGGTGCAGTTGAAAAAGTTAAGAAGCTCCTGACACTTTAACTGCAGAGCTATTTATCAAGTCCCAGTAAGTTATTCCGGGCACAGTGTTGAAGTTACGAAATATAAAGGTACCATCTTCTTCAACTGAACCGATTCTACCCCATACTTTGGCTAAGGGGACGTAAACGCTTATTTCTCTTGATAATAAGAGAGTTGGAACTTTTGTCACGTTGTACCGCTCAATAAGCGCTTGACCTTCAAGCGAAGCTACGTCGACGTATGACTCATTAACTAGATAAACATTGTAGTTCTGCATTGCTGCTCTATGAATAGAAACGTTGTAACAAACTGAACAGTTTTGATACGTAAGGTAAGTTGCATTTACGAGCCCTTCTATTTTGTCATTTGAAAGGTTCACGTAAGGCGGAAGTGGTTGGCGCATTATGAGGTTACCGTCAGTTTCAACTGAGCCTAAGCTACTCCACGATTGCTTAAACTGGCCGTATTCCAATAAATCTTCTGAGAAAATAAACGCGGGTAGGAACGTGAGGTTATATTTTGCAATTAATTCCAGCGCTTTTGTAGAATCGGCGTTTAACTCTTGGTTTTGAATTGCAACTTCGTTACCGTTTACTTCGTTAATAAAATCGCTGGCCTTAACGCATTGACTACAGTTTGTTGGAGAAATGGAAAACGAAGCTACTATCCCTTTCACTTCTCCAGTTGCCACATCTACATATGGTGGTGCTGGAGATTCAAGCACCAACGCATCTTGCCTGGTTACAAGAAGTGGCTTGATTTGTGGGTCTTGCACTTTGCTCGCGTCAAAAATTATAAGGCTAGGTAGCTTGGCAATTGAATATTTTGTAGCTAAGTCTTTTCCTTTTTGATCCGCATATGAGACTATGTCAAAGCGATTTGGAAAAAGTGCAGTGGCAAGCCCTTCAAGCGAAAAACACGCTGTACAAGTTGGAGCGGTTAGAAGAATTGCGCCAAGCGTTTGGTTTGAACTACTAGAATTAAACGGGGGTTGTTGGTTTGCTAAACTAGGAGACAACAAAACGTAAACGTTGTAAGAGATGAAAAGTAAAACTAACGCTAGTACAGCTAGAAAAACCGGCGGAATAGATGACTTGTTTAAGTTTTTTTCTATCATTAGATAAAAATTAAAAGTTTCAAAGTTTTTAAACAGTTGCAACAAAGTATAGTGTGGCGTATAAAGGTTTATTATGCTGTTTCGTGCTTTGTCTTTTTATGGCAAGTGTAACTTGGCTTGGACACGCTAGTTTTGAAGTAAACCTCAACGGCACGCTTATTTATCTAGACCCGTGGTTTGACAAAAAACCCAGGCAAATGAATCGGTTAGTCCAATCCGCAGTGAAAAACGTCGACGACATCAAAAAAGCCGATTTTATTATAGTAAGCCACGAGCATTTTGACCACTGTGACCCATATGACGTTACGCGCATAGCACAAAGAACATTTGCAACTATAGTTGGACCTGATGAAACACTTGCAAATTTCAAGGACATTCTTCCACGCAGGAAAATGGCAGTTGAACAAGGCGAATCCTTTGTACTCCAAGGCTTGCAAATTACTGTTACTCCAGCTCGCCACCCGCAGAGCATTAACCCAGTTGGCTATATCCTAGAAAAAAACGGGAAAAGCATCTATTTTGCTGGCGACACCTATGAATTTCCAGAGATGAACAACATCGACGTAGACGTGGCGCTTTTGCCAATTGGCGGTAGTTATACAATGGACGTGCTTGGCGCGGTTAATGCTGTGAAGCGCATGCAAGCTAGTTTTGCCATTCCAATGCACTTCAATACATTTGATAGGATACAAACGGATCCCGAAGATTTTGCGAAACGGCTAAAAGACACGAAGACAATTGCTAAAGTGCTTCAAATTGGGCAGACTTTTGAGTTTTAAATGTGAGTCAATCGGTTTTAAAAACCTTTAAAGCCCTAATGAAAGGTATAGTAAAATAGTCAATATTCTTCTTTTTTGGAAGAGGTGTTTTTGTAAAATGATTACCGGTGGAACTGTTAAAAAAGTAAGTGCAGAGCGACTTAGTGAACAAGTCGGCCTACAAGTGGGAATGGATATGAATATCCAAATTAAGGAAGCTAAGTTTGAAAAAACTAGAGCTATTATAAAATATTCATACGAGATTAATTACAAACCTAACTTAGCTTTGATGATTATAGAGGGCGAGATTTACTTCGAGGATAGTGAAAAAGAGGTAAAGGCATGGAAGGAAATGTGGGAGAAGAAAAACATGCTTCCGGAAGCAACTGCAACTGACTTACTTACAGCTTTGACTTACACTTGTTCTGCAATCGGAACGCTATTGGCATTTGCAATTAATGTCAACGCACCTATAAATGTGCCGCGGCCAAGGATAAGCCAAGCGCCTCCAGAAGCAAAACCAGCAGCTTAAAAACTTCATTATTAGTTTTTTCCACAATCACATCTAGCTTCGCTTTCGTTTAAACCTCTTGTTAAGATAAGCGCGTAATTTTGGCGAAGCATTTCGATCTAAACGTTCCGCCCTTATTTTAGCTTCAGACATTCTTGAAAACAACCACAGTAATTTTTTAGTTGTAGCTGCCTGTATTTCGCGATGTGAAGATAGAACACCTGCATCGGCGCCTTTGCCCTTTCCAGTTACGTGCCTTGCCAGTTCAGAAGTGGTTGGTCGGCCGTTATAAGTTGCTATTTTTTCACATATAAATTTACGCCGAAGTTTTGCCAGTTGGGGGATAATTGAACAGTAAACTCGCACTGTTGAATTGTTAAGGAACCTACGCGGATTAAGTCGCATTGCGATTTCAAGTACTTTTTTGTGCAAAGCTCCGCGTACCACTAAATTTAGTTTTCTCACAGAATTTACCTTGCTTACAGTTAAACCAGTCATTTCTGCTATTGATTTTGGTGAAGGGATTTCAGTGTGACGTTCAATTGCCGCTAGTACGCGTTCGTGTGGGGTGCCGCGTAGCTTTATCTTTTTGAGTTGAAATTTTAGTCATTTTGTAGATGTACCTATTTTGAAAAGCGTTGGACTAAATATTCCCGCACTGCAGGGTGAGCGTTTCTATCTAACCTTTGTCTTTGAATTTTTTTCAGCTACATAGGTTTGAGCAACGCAATTATCCTACCGACGGCTGCTCTTTCGAGCATTTCATCGTTTGTTAAGAAATCTTTAGAAGTTCTGTTGCAAGTGACGTATTTCGCTAAGTGGTAAATAGTTGGTCTCCCACGATATTCTTTTATTCGTTTAACTATTCGATCGTGACGTGCTTGAAGTGCACCTTGAACATTAACAAAGCGTAAAACTACACCGTAGTCAAATAACCTACGTGGATGAATCGTCATCACTAACTCAACAGTTTTTGCATCCCAAGCACGCCTTATTCTCAAATTAGCTTTCCTTGCATCTAACACTTTTTTTGCATTTAAACCGCGGACTTTTTCAGCTATTGATTGGGCAGATGGAAACACACGGTGCTTTGCAATTGCTTTAAGTATCCTCGCCTCTGTATCGCTCATAGGTGTGGAGCGAGTTAATTCGCTGGACGAAGATAAGCGATTAACTGCAGTTGGAGTAAAGTCTTGAACTGGCATATAAACAAAAGTACATAGCGCAGCAAAGTTAAAAAAAACAAACGTTAGATACCGATCACACACTATGCCAGTTTAACTTTTATTTTATCAGCTTGAAGTTTTTGAGCGATTAATTCCGCTAGCGGTTTTGACATTTTACTAGCATGTACGTGAAGACCAGCAGTTGCTATTTCAACTCCGGACATTCTATTGAGGATTTCAAAAAATTTAGCTTCGGCAGCAGCTCTTGCAACTGGATCGCGCGTTATAAATTTTAATCCGCCGGAATGGCTGTTTGATAATACATGCCTAGCTAGATGTGGCAATGTTGGCCTTCCAACAAAAGTTGAGATTACACATGCGACTAATTTTCGCTTATGTTCCAACGCCTCCGGAACCTTGCTACACAGCTGTGCAGTCGGAGAATCAAAAAGTTCTTTCAACGACGCAGCTTTAGCTTCTTTTGTTACCTTTGCATGCCAAGCTTCGCGTACGTGTGGATTTCCAGAAATTATGGCGGAAAAGCGACTTTCGTTAATTCTAAGCCGTTTTGCAAGTTGGCTTACATTTGGAAATCCTTTGTGCATTTCAATGGCGGCGATTACTTCTTCTTTTGTCCTACCACTTTGTTCAAGGGGAGTAAGCGGCTGCCTCATTCCGCGCTTTTCAAGTTCTTTGCCTCGCATGTAATGAACCATTTTTTATGGATCTCCTCCCTTAAATCAAAATTAAACGCGAATAACTTAAAATGCACTTTTAACGCAAGCGGCCTACGCCCCCCACCTTAACCGAAATGCCTGCAGCGGTTAATTTATCCAGTGCAAATTGCTTCAATTCTGCACTTATTGCAGCTACATCGCGGTGAAGCGCCCTACGCTTTATTTCGCGTGCATCTGTATTTGTAAGTATTTCGCGAAATCTAGCTTCAACAGCGGCTCTAAGAATTGGATCTTTAGATAGTAAAAACGCAACGTCTTTACATTTTACTTCAGGGGCAATGTGGCGCGCTAAGTCCTGAAATGTAAGCCTGCCATTGAAAGCGGATAAAGTAGGACTGGTAAATTCAAGAATGCGATGCATGCGGCGTTCAACTGCAGTTGGTACGTCCTTGTATAACTTTGCAATTTTGGAGTCAAATAATCCACTTAAGGGCAATTTTCCCACTTCGTGCGTAACTTTTTCATGCCACGCTTGCCTTACGGTTGTGTTTCCAGCGACAATTGCTCGAAATACGGTTTTGTTTATGCCTAGTTTAACCGCTAGTCGTTCTTTTATTGGAATACCCTCATGCACTTGAACTTCGGTTACTATTTCTTCAGGCGACCTGCTACCAACTTGAATTGGACTTCTTGGTTCCAAAGCGGCAAACCTTTTCAATTGACTACCCGTGTATTTTCGCATTGAATGAATTCACCATCTTACTTTTTTCTTTGCCTCCCATGGCGAATGCGGCCGTTTTCATTAACGAGATACTATATGATTTCCAGGATGGCGCTGATACCGGCCGAGAGTGGGTTGAAGTGATAAATACGGGAGAGGCGGTGGATATTTCCGGCTGGAAGTTTGTGGAAGCCAATACGAATCACGGTTTAACCTTGGTGCAAGGGTCGGTGGAGATTCCATCTGGCGGTTTTGCAATGATTGTTATTGATGCGGCTAAATTTTTGGCAGATTGGCCGGGCTTTTCCGGCACGATTTTTGACAGCAGCTTTTCGCTCTCAAATACTGGTGAGACTCTT
>JAUYPK010000110.1 GCA_030697615.1 Microcaldota archaeon
CTGCTGTTACTTTGAAAGAATATGAAGAAGCGTTATGGCGAGAAGTTGGCCCAGAGTTAGCAATGAGTTACAAGTTACAGAAACTTGGACAACACACTTGGCTGTTGAACTTTTTAATCAACAAAGCGAAGAAAAGTAAAACCATCCAAGAAGCGATTTCCAATTCGTTGCTTAACCCGCAGGAAAGAGACGCTTTTTCCAACCCAATGTTTTATCTAAAAGCGCTGATGAGCTAAATCCGCGCTAATTTTTTAATCTTCTACGTATGCTGAATTTGGATTTTTTTCAATGTATTTAACCATGTCTGCCAGCCATTCTCGTGCGCTTTCAATTGGCTTTCCTTGTTGAGTTGATTGTATAAATTCACTGTGTGAAAATAGTGGAACTGATGCGGTGTTTAGGAATATGTCCAATAGTTTGTGTCGTCCGGGGTCATTCCATTCTTTTGATTCCCGCGAGCATATCTCTCTGGCTGCAAGAAGCAGCGCGGCCATCTTCTTTTTTCCAAGTTTCCGCGTAAGCCTTTCAAACGCGTTCTTAGCTTTTTTATAATGGGAAAGCGGGGGGTTATAGTGAAGTTTTCCAACAATGGTTCTAAATAGTTCTTCATGTTCTTTTTGTAAATGACCTTCTGATTTTAAACGGGAAAACAGTCGCCGCGTTACTAAATAGTGGCCAATTTCATATCTCGAGTACCATTTTTTTCTTGGTCCAGTACTCCACATTTTTATTCCAAACACCCTCATGGCGTGTTGTTCAAAGTCGGGGTGACGGGTTAAAATGCGGTTTGTAGCGGCTATTATTTGACTAGGTGAAATTTCGTGCAGTGCTTTTTCAGGATGTCGCTTGGCAAGTTCTTCCAAAATTGGCTTGCAGTGCTCCTCTACCTTTGCAATTGCACGACTAACTGGCAAAATGAAAACCATTTCAATAAGTTAACTCCCGGAGTTTTAAAACTGCAGCTGTTCATGTAGTGTGAACATGCGCCGGGCTTAAACCGTCTTGTTTTTATTTACCTTTTTCCCATTTGTTACTTATTAGAGGTGTTTTTTGAAATGACGCATAAAGTTATTGTTTATTCAACTCCAACTTGCCCATATTGCCACATGGCTAAGGACTTCTTAAAGAAAAACGGCGTCAAATACTCAGATATTGACGTAAGCGCAGATGAGCAGAAAGCTGAAGAGATGGTTAAGAAAAGCGGCCAAATGGGAGTTCCTGTCATAGATATCGACGGCAAGATAATTGTAGGCTACGACTTGCCAGCGATTAAAAAAGCGCTTGCGATAAATTAAGCAGCTTCGCGTTGTGCTGATTCTATTTTTTTCATTGCTTTTTGTGCCCGTTTTTCTATTCGTTTTTGTAGTAGTTCAATTGCATGCCTACTTGAACCAATCACTGGCGCTATCTCATAGGCCGAGTGGCCATAAATGTGGCTCAAAGCGTAAAGCGCAGGGTCAGACGCTGGTACTTGTCTATTTTTGTGCAAGTCAAGCAAAGCTTGTAACTTGTCCATGCTTTCAGCATTTAGATTTGGTGTAGCTGTACCGATGCGTTCGTGTTCGAGCATTTTTGTGTTTAAGCGCTGCGGTGCGTCAAGAGACACTGTTGCCTTGAGTTGCTTTTCTCTTCGTTTTCGTACTTCGTCGCTTATTGCTCCTGAAATTACGTTAATTGCGTAAGTTTTAAAACTAGCTTTTTTTTCTGGATTGTGAGTCCTCAAAGCTTTTATTAGAGCTTCCCTTCCGATATTTTTCGCTTCTTCGCGGCCTAAATGCTTCCACCATAGCCCCATGCCGTAACGCCGAAATCTAAGCGCCTTTCTAATTAATTCCTCATGTTGTTTTACTTCTGTATCTGGTACTTTTTCCCGAATTATTTCCCGTGTTATTACGCTAGTTCGCGGTATCGCACCTGCGTTAACCAATTTTTTTATAAGCCAGTTAATTTTCTGCAAGTCTCCGCGGCTAAACTTTTTTGGTTCAGCGCTTGGTTGAGTTCGTTTTAAAATTTCGCTTGCTATTGCCCTTGCGTCGTATTGTTTGCCACGGTAAGTCCTATGATTTGGCGCAATTTGTGCAACTAGTTTTTCAAACGCAGTTAATTCCCGTGGTTTGCTGGGGGGCAAATGCACAGGTATTGCTCGGGGCTTCTTTGGTCTCGCTGCTTTTCTTTCTTGTATTTCTCTTGACATTTGCTCAACGTGGGTAAGCAATTCGCGTGCATTTGCGTATCTTGTATTTTGGAAAAAGTAGCGTATGGGGTACTTTGGCTTTTCAACCTGTGCCGCTGAACGTTCATCTCTCAATATCCTGTACATTTTTTTCACGTTTTTTTATTTACTTTTTTTAGTTAGTTTTTTCTTTTGTTTTTCTTTTATTGTTTTTTTTCAATTATTTTTTAATTTACATTTTTGGATGTAGGAACTTGTCAAACGCTTTCAATGCCTTTATTTGCACTGGCGTAATGTGTGACGCTGGCCTTTTTTCTTTTACGAATTGCAACGCCCATTCAACTGGCATGCCTTTGTAAATGTAATACGCTGCTATCAAAGTTGGCGCACGTGTGTGCCCTTCTTTGCAATGGACGTACGTCTTAATGCCGCTTTTTATGAAGTAGTCAAGTGAATACACGCCGAAAAGCATTTCTCGAAGTGGTGGAGCATGGTGATCCTTTGTAGGTAGCCAAACGTAATAACTTACGCCGTAAGGTGAGTCAATGCGGTTTTCTTCCAAGCTAATATCTGCCTTGACGCCGAGTTTTTTCAACGAGGTGTCAAAATGGCCAATGCAGCACGCGTTTGTTCCAACGTAGATGAAATTGTCAATTTGGTCGTATTCCAAACGGTGGCTGTGTTTTTCACCGTGTTCAGTCGCGTGGTTTGCATGTTTTTTCTTTTGTGGTTTGTTTTGTTGTGTTTTAGTTTTTGTTCTTTTTTTCATTTTAAAAGCACCTCGGGGTTTACAATTGACAGCGGCTTTCCTCCCTCTAGCACTGCCAAGAGGTTTTCAACTGCCATTTCTGCCATTGCGCTGCGTGCCTCGAAAGTTGCACTAGCAGCGTGTGGCGTGAGAATGACGTTTGTTAGTTTTGACAAGCCTGGGCTAAGTTTAGGTTCAAATTCAAAAACGTCCAATGCGGCGCCGACAATTGTCTTGTTTTGCAATGCTTTAACCAGTGCTTTTTCGTCTATAACTGCTCCGCGTGAAGTGTTTATTAAAAATGCGGTTGGTTTCATCATTGAAAGTTGTTTTTCTCCAATTAAGTGCCGTGTTTTTTCGTTTAGCGGAACGTGAAGTGAAATAAAATCGCTGTGTTTTAACAATTGTGCAAGTGGTAAATATTTTATCCCGTGTTTTTCGGAATTGGCGTCTCTGTGTGGGTTGTAATAAACCACTTTCATACCGTATCCATTAGTTGCAATTTTTGCAACGATGCTGCCGATTCTGCCCATTCCAATTATTCCAAGCGTCTTGCCTTTTAGTTCGGTTCCAAAGAGAAACCCGTACTTCCAGTTGTTATATTTTTCACTGCGGGTAATTGCATCGCTTTCCACTAACCTGCGACTAATTGCAGCTAGTAACGCAAAAGTATGCTCGGCTACTGATTGGCTTAATACGCCGGGGGTGTTTGTAACCGCTATTCCTCGCTTAGTGGCTTCGGCCACGTCGATGTTGTCAAATCCAACTGCGTTGTTTGAAATCACTTTTAGTTTTTTGCCAGCGTTCATTATATCCGCGTCGATTTTCACAAAGCACACTATTCCATCTTTGTCCACTATTAACTTTAAGAGTTGAGATTTTGTTGGCCGGTGCTTTAGCTTAGTCACTATGCACTTTGCTTTAAGTTTGCCGAGTATGCTATCGGGTAAATCACTTGTGACAAGTACTTTAAACATTTTTCATTCCAGCCTTTTTTCTTTTCAACGTATTTTTTACTCTCCTTCTATGCACTTACAGCTGTGCAGTTTTTCCTTGCAGCGTGGACATTGCTTGCACATTGGGCATTTTCCGCCGTGTAGGTGAATGTGCTTGTACCCACATTGTCTACATTCGCAGATTAGTTTCTTATTTTTTTTCATGTCCTTTGTTTTCTGCACTTTTTTCTTCTTTATTGTTTTTTCCTTCTTTTCCTTTTTCGCCCTTTTTTCCTTCTTGATTCTTTTCATTTTCGTTTCACCACTTCTTGACATGCCTTTACGATTTCGCTGCTGTTCATCCCGTATTTTTTCAACAATTCATCTGGCGTGCCGCTTTCGCCGAACACATCTTTCATCCCAATTCGCTTCATTGGAACGGGGTAGTTTTCAACAAGCACCTCGCTAACTGCGCTTCCCAACCCGCCGTTTATCTGATGCTCTTCAGCTGTTACAACCGCTCCACATTTCCTGGCGGCTTTTGTAATTGTTTCAATATCAATTGGCTTAACCGTATGGCAGTTTACAACCATTGAACTTACCCCGTTTTTTTCCAATTCTTTTGCAGCTATTAGGGATTCATACACCATTAGTCCACATGTTATTATTGCAACGTCTGCACCGTCAGCGTAAATGTCGGCTATGCCAATTTCAAACGGCGTTTGCTCCGTAGTAATAACTGGCACTTTCTCCCTGCCGAAACGCAAATAATGCGGTCCAACTGCTTCGCCAGCGGCTATTGTCGCTTTTTTGCCTTGAATCCAATCGCAAGGCACAATTACGCGGAGGTTCGGAAGCACTCGCGTAATTGCAATATCTTCAAGCGCTTGGTGAGTTGCGCCATCTGGCCCAACTGAAATCCCCGCATGCATACCGCCAACTTTGACATTAGCATTTGTATAGCACACGCTTACACGTAGCTGATCCCAATTACGGCCAGGAGAAAACACAGCATAAGAACTAACAAACGGAACCTTGCCACTTAACGCTAAACCAGCCGCGACTCCCATCATGTTCTGCTCTGCAACGCCCATTTGTACAAACCTTTGCGGGAATCTTTCCTTAAACCAGTTACTCCGCGTAGATTCCGTGAGGTCAGCGCAAAGCACAACAACGTCTTTATTCTTTTCTCCAAGTTCAACTAGCCCTTTGCCGTAGCCGTCGCGCGATGGCACTTTTTCAACGTTTGTGAAAAGCTTTTCATTTAATTTCATTTCAGAATTTATTTTCATTTTTTTGTTTTTCACTTTTCTTCAAATTATTCTTCTTCAATTTGCCGCCGTATTTCCTGCAATTCCCGCAGAGCAACTTCACCTTGTTCTGGAGTTGGTGGCTTGCCATGCCACTGGTAGTCGTTTTCCATAAATGAAACCCCTTTGCCCGGTATTGTATGCGCGATTATTACGGTTGGCATGTCGTGAATTGTTTTTGCCTCTTCAAAAGCGTCAATTAAGTGTTTAATGTTATGCCCGTCCACTTCAATTACGTGCCACTTGTCCGCCTCGTACTTTGCACGCATTGGCTCTAGTGGCATAATGTCTTCAGTGTCGCCGTCGATCTGGATGTTATTTCGGTCAACAACAACGCATAAGTTATCCAGCTTGTTGTTTCCAGCGAACATCATCGCTTCCATGTACTGGCCTTCCTGGTGCTCTCCGTCACTAGTCAAACAATAAATTCGGTGTTTTTCCTTGTTCATCTTGGCACTTAGTGCAGCGCCTATTGCAATTGAAATGCCTTGTCCCAGTGGACCGCCGCTGTTCTCTATTCCTGGTGGTTCCCAGTAATGAGGGTGACCTTGTAAACGAGAATTAAGTTTGCGTAGCGTCATCAATTCAGTTATTGGAAAGTAGCCAGCTTCTGCGAGAGTAGCGTACCAAACTGGGCAAATGTGGCCATTAGAGAGAAAAACTTTGTCCCGTTCAGCCCAGTCGGGCTTTTTAGGATCATGCTTTAACACATTGAAGTAAAGCGCGGTGAAAACATCCGCCATTCCCAAGGGTCCAGCGCTGTGGCCACTCTTTGCCTCAACTAGCGATTTAATGATATTTTGCCTAATTGTGTTGGCTGTTAGCTTCAGCTGCTTTTCGCTGGTTATCTTTTTAAAAGTCATATCTAAATATGCGTTACACTAGGGTTGAATTTAAAAGTGTGGGAAACGCGGTTCCCAGTTAAAAAAAAAGTTTTTAGCCAGTTGGTGCAACGCAGCGACCTTCAGCACAAGTTTGTCCACTTGGGCAATATACTGTTTGCGTACTTGCACTTGAAACAGTGGGCGAAGAACAAGTACGTTCAAATACAGCTGTTCCACTAAAACAACCGTCTGTACGAACTGTTGTGGTGCCTCTTGAAGAAGTGATAGTAACATTGCCCGCTACTGTAGAATCTACTCCGTCGCTATCAACACAAGTGTAAGTCGCAGTTGGCAAAATGCACCTTCCATTTAAACAGGTTCTGCCTGTTGGACACGTTAAAGTAGTGTTTGATTCACTTGGAGCAGTTGAAGACGTACAGTAATATTCATTTACCAAAGCTCCATTGCAGGAATCTACACTGCGAACCGAGCGACCAACTGAAGGAGTAACCGTAACTGTGCCTCTACTTCCTGGAGTTTGTCCCCCATCGCTGTCAGTGCAAATATACGTTATCGGAGCACAAGCTCCATTTGAACATCTTTGACCAGATGGGCATGCGCTATATGTTGCACGTTGACTATTCGGATAACTAGCATCACAGTAATATTCAACTATATTGGTTGTACTACTACATCGGTCTTGAAAGAAACGTGTGCCTGAACTGTTTGATATATTGAGCGTACTGAAAACTGCAGGGTTGTTTCCACCGTCTGTTTCTACGCAGGTAGTTTCCGCACTTTGGAAGTATAGTATTTTTCCAATTACGCCAAACGCATCGGTTGTTACAAGCAGTGCTCCAATTGCTATGACTAAAACTAAGCTAACTAAGAATTTATTGTGGGGTGAGTGTTTTTTCTTCATATGGATAAAAGGGGCATATGCCTTATAAACATTTGTTTTTTTTTTTTTTT
>JAUYPK010000112.1 GCA_030697615.1 Microcaldota archaeon
ATAAAACCAATTCGCGGCACAAAGCCTATTTTTTCAGTTCGCTTGCCAATTGCGCGACGCGATATTGTACCATTTAGGGATCCTGTTAAAATTCCATTGCTTCCAGTTCCAAGAGGCGCCTCTTCGCTTTTTACCTGGATGCAAATAGCAACTCCGGGTATACGGAGCAAGTTGCTTCAAAGCTATCCAGCTTTAGGCGAACCAATTGTACCGTCTTTAATCCTTGAAAAAATAATGCAGCAAACGGTAAGTGAAATGAATCTTCCAGTTACTGGTTGGGACCCGCATGCTGGTGAAAGAAAATTTGCAAAACTATTCAATAGCGACGAAGGTAGGAAACACCGTTTAATGATGCTGCTGGACTTACACCGGCACTTTCTCCCTTGGGTTACCAAACAAGGCTTTCCTAAACCAGAAGATGTAGATAATAGGCTAGCTAAACTTGCTGTAATTCACACGCCGCCATTAGTAAATCCAGCTTTGCCAGAAGAACAAGCTACCAAACCGCCATCTACTCCACAAGAAACACAAGTAGCTCCGCAGTTCATTATCCCGCCAGAAGAACAAACTACTCAAGCACCTAATTTATCAGATTTACAAATGGCGCAAAAGCTAGTTCGACAATCAACCGACGCACAAGGCAAGTCGTTCCCAAGCGAAGTAGCTCAGCAAGTGCCAGAAAGCGAAGTTCTAGGTCCAGCTTTACCTGTACCAACTCAACCAATTTCTGGACTTGACCACGAGACACTTCAAGCGCTTGTCCGCCACTACTCTAACCTTGGAGACGAATATGCAAACAGTCGCAACTACAACCGTGCAGTTCAACTCAAAGAAATGGCTCTTCGCTTATTGGAAGAACACTTAACTGCAAGTGCAGATGCGGATTTATTTAACGCTAGGCGTATTGGCGTTTCAATTTCGTTGGAAAAAATGCAACGCAACCAAACGCAGTACCTCCGAGATGCAATTAAAGAATACAAACGAAAAAGGTAAAAAAAAGAATGTAAAAAAAGAAAGAAATCTGCTTTTTAGATTTTGTTTAGCTTAAATGGAATCACCATTGCAATTCCGACAACTAATAAAGCAAATGGTGCAAGCGTTGTAGAAAACGCGGTTATAACAAGCACTGAAACAGCTGCAACTGGGCTAGGCAATCCATAGTAACTCTTCTTGTCAGTTTGTAAATTGAACTTCGCTAACCTCCATAATCCGCAGCATACGTACAAGGCACTTGCAATTGTAACTAATAGCGAGAAGTTCGCAAACATGATTACAACAGTTGGTGCAACAACAAAAGATACCGTGTCTGCCAATGAGTCTAGTTGCTTTCCAAACTCGTTGGCCTGAGTTTTGCGTGCAACTTTGCCGTCTAAAAAGTCAAAAACAACAGCTGGAAAAATGTAAAGCCAAGCGTACCACTGACCAGCAATTGCTAGGGAAATACCAATAATTCCAGAAACCGCGTTAGCCAATGTTAGTAAGTCCTTGAGTTCAATCTTGAGCATGGTTTAAAACTTTAAATGCGGCAAATAATAAATACACAGGAGCTAAACAAATCTTAGTTTTTTAGGGGCCTGTAGCTTAGCCTGGCAACCCCCTTCTTTCTTCCAAAGAAAGAAGGCCGTTGACGGTTCAAGAAAGAATCGTCGTGGCTTTTCTGAAAAGGAAATAGGAAGGTGGTTGGGCAATTGGAGCGCCAGTCTTATATGACTGCAGCGGAAAGTAAAACAGCCGCTGTCTTAGCTCTAAGCTAACTGGTGGTCGTGAGTTCAAATCTCACCTGGCCCATTTTCTTTTTTACGATCTCTACTTGTGGGTTTCTTTTGGCGTTAAGCTTGTTCTTTTTGAAAATTAGCTTATGATGATGTTTCCTTTTTTATCGCGGTAGATTATGAAATGCGTTTTTCCAATTGCTGTGGCGATTTTTTCAGCATATTTAGGAAGCGGTCTAACGCCGAACAAGCCATGGCGACTAATCGCGTCCGCTGCTTCTCTAACTGCGGGTTGGTGTTCGAGTTCATTTACTTCATGGATAAAATTTAACCGTAATCTTCCAAATGCCACTGGCCAGCTGCCAGAAATTGGTAGTTTATCAGCCTCTTTTTTTAACTTCGGCAAGCAGTCAATCGCTTTTCTAACTTGTTCAGGTAAATGTCGGCGTTTAATAACTAGTGGCCTTACTGCTGGTGGTTGAGGTACAATTTGTCCAACTATTGGTCTCTCTTCTACTTCTCGCGATGGTTTTCTTGGCATATATTTATTTCAACACCTTTTCGATCATTGTACTAATATCGTTAAAGTCTCTAAATATAAAATCCGACTTTTCCTTTTCCAACGCTTCGAAACTCTCAGGCCCAGTTGCAACTGCAATTACCTTCACACAAGCTTCCTTAGCGCACCACACGTCCCTAACTGTGTCGCCAATGATATAAACGTCGCTTTTTGCAAACACTATGCTTGTTTTTTTCTCCGCATCCGTCATTGCAATTTCTACGAGGTCACTCCGCTTTTCAGCTTCTTCCCCGAAGGCGCCGATTACTGGAGAAAAAGTTTCAAGCAAACCTAATTTTTTAATTTTGGCAAGCGCCCTCTCTTGGCAATTTCCAGTAAGCAAGCCAACGTAATTATTATTTTTTAAAGCAGCTGCAAATTCTCCACTTCCAGCAATTGCAGTGGCGCCGTGTTGTTCAATGTACTGTGCTCCAAGTTTTCCAACGTCTTCTAAGCTTTTTCGCAGTTTTTCTTCATTTGGGTTTGTGATTCCTTTCACTGCAAGCATCTCAACAAGAATTGCTTTATCCGTTTTGCCGACGTTGTAAATGTCAGAAATACTCGTTTCAATTTCAAAGTGTTTTTGGATTGCAATTTTCCAATAATCCAACGGCGGCTTTAGCCCAACTTTTGCTAACACGCCGTCGATGTCAAACAAAAATAGTTTTTTCTTCATTTTAAGTTTTCATCTTTCATCCTTTTTTCACTTTAACAACAATTGCAGTTCGGCTGTCGCTGTATGAATGTAAATAAAGCTGCGTTAAGTGTTGCGCAGTTTTTTGTGGAGTTAATTTTC
>JAUYPK010000119.1 GCA_030697615.1 Microcaldota archaeon
AAAAAAGAGTCTTTTGACGTTCCAAAGAAAAACAAAAAACTCTTTGTGGATACCGGAAAAAACGAAAAAAGTCCACTGTGAACTTAAGATTACAGCTGTGAACTAAAGTTAACGTATTCAAAAAGTGAGAAGAAAAATGAAACCTTGGCCAAACTTTCACGAACCTGGACTCCAACCAATGCTAAGGGCAGGTAGGCTACGTAACTCGCTTGAACACTCGCAAATGCACGAACACGCAGTAGACTACGCTAGGCTACTAAACGAACCTTTTAGCATGCACCACGACTTAGCTGCACAAGCTTTGCTAAAAATACACGATGAGAATAGAAAAATACCTGTTGCACTTGATGCACTTCAAGAGGCGTATGGCCAAAGATTAGCAGAGTATCGGCAAACTAAAAACATGGCGCTACGTAAATTTCTTGATCGGATAAGGGAAGAACTTGAAAACCGCAAACGGCAAATAGAACCTGCAGAACCAAATGAAAAAGGACCTAATCCACTTGCATTAATTGCACATGGAGCTGCAAAGGCTCAATTCAAAAGAACAATACGCACCATACTTGAAAGTATCCCTGGAGGCGGCTCTAAGCCATATGGAAAGCAATTAGCGGAGTCTCGAGATGTTACATATCGCGCTAAAATTTATCAAATTGCGGCGGTTATGCACTTAAGGCAATTAACTGGCTCAGGCCACATCATAAGTATAGGCGGGCATGAAGGAAGAATTCAAGTGCCAGCCCCCTTAGTGAGTCAGGCAAAAGAGTTTTTTGCAAAAACTGGCTATACGATAGTAGACGGAAAAACGACGCCCAACGGCATCCAAATGGACATAACCGAAACAGAACAACTATTAAACCACTTAAAAAACTATAAACACGAATAGCACATAATAAATAAGGAGACAAATTAAACGTGAAAAAACTACTAAGCGGCGTAACTGCGAGCAATGGAAAAGTTGAAGGCGTTGCGCGCGTTGTCGTAAGCGAAGCGGATTTTGAAGCTTTTCAAGAAGGTGAAATACTTGTTGTGAAAATCACGGATCCGACGATGGTCATAATCATGAATAAATCCGCCGCAATCATATGTGACATCGGCGGAATTGGCTCACACCCAGCAATTATTTCAAGAGAATTAGGAATCCCGTGCATTGTCAACACGAAAACAGCGACTACCGCAATTAAAAGCGGCATGAAAATAACTATTGACGCTTCTGGAACTGAAGGCGCTATTTATGGAATGGATTGACCAAATTTTGGATAACTTCAGCAGCGTAATCAGCCAAAGTGACCCAGCAGGGTGGAGCGGAGGTTTTAACTACTACGGCTTTTGGCCGTACTACTCCAAAGAATTTCTCGACCGGCTATGGCAAGCATATGAAAAAGCAGAAGAAAAAAAACTAGCGCCGGCAGATTTAACAAGATGCTTCCTTGGCCCGCTTTTCCTACGGCAGGAAATCATAGACATTTTTTTCTTCGCAAAAAGCTGCAACTACGACAAGGAAAAAACGTTGAAAATCGCAACGTGGTTCAAAGACATCTTAGTTGCGAAATGCACAGACGACCCATACGGGGTTAATTCAGTAAAGATCCTTACGCACGACGACGTCGCGTATTTGATGAAGATGTTTCCTTTCCGCCACGTGGAAATAAACGAAGCGCGCGAAGCGGCAAAGCTAATCCACGCATGCGAAGCGCTTTCATGGAGTTACTATTTCGATTGGAACTACTGGCAATGCTTCGAAGCATACGGTCCTTACAAATTGCCACACAACCACACGCTTCTCCTAAGGGCTTTCACTGACTTTGCACCTGGCGAAGTATGGCCACACGCGGTTAATTTTGAACCATCAACGGTTTACGTTTACACAATTTACAAGGACGTTGACGTGAAACTGGACTTCTGGAGCCATGTGAACACAAAGGACAACTTACCCGCAAAAATGACGAAACTGCTAGTTTTGGAACATGGCAAAATTATCGATAACCACGAACAGCTAATCGCCCTGCGCAAAAAAATGGAAGTCGCCGCAGTAATGCAGGGAAAACGCTTCCAGCAACTAACGTTTGAAGAGTTGAAACAAAAAGAAATACAAACGAAGTACTACACCTATAAAGATCTATTCAACACACTAGAACTAGATTGGCAACCAACTCAAGAATTACTGAATAAAGTAAAAGGCAAACCGCTACTTGAATTTAAATTCCCAGCAATGGAAACAATTGAAGAACGGAAAACATTCTGGCGGCGACTAGCCGACCCAAGAGACAACTACTTCTTACAAGAATTGAAACAATAGCTTTTGACCGCCATAACTTCTTAACTGGCTAAAGCTAGGGAATTAAAAAAAAAGCTAGAAAAAGAAATTAAAAAAAAGAAAAAAATAAAAGAGGCGGTTAACCTAATTACCGCCAGCTATTCCGCCGAGTACTCCAAAGATGCCGCCAGCCCTTGACTCGAAACTAGTAGCTTCATCATCAAGGTTCTTTATATCCGCATCCATCTTGGCAAGCTGAGCGTCGCACTTAGCCTTCGACTCATCCGTAACTTTCTCACAGATCTCTTCCATTGAAGCACGCGCTGATTTCAAGTTTTCAACCTGCACTTTTTGCTTCTCAGCAGCGTCTTTCAACTGCCCGGAATTCAAGCCAAGCAAAGTCATAATGTCTTTGATAACATCTGCTTTGACATCTGCCTTGATCTTCTCAAGCTCTTCGGACGTTAACACTATTTGGTCACGAGTTGTGCTTAATTGAAGAGCGTCTTCACGCGTTTGGCCGTCTATTTCAAGACCTTCA
>JAUYPK010000125.1 GCA_030697615.1 Microcaldota archaeon
CAAAGCTACAGGGAAGTACACACGCAGAGAATTTTTGAAGGGCATGGGAGCGCTGTTAGGAACAACGGTTATTGGAGGTAGCCCAATAATAGCAAAGACACTCTTATCTAGAAAAGGCGATGCAAGCCAGCGTCGAATACCCATGGCGGTGGCAAAAAGTTCCACGAGAATAGATCCCTTAGTTTATGTGCGAAACGCCATAATGTGCCATAAAATCAAAGCCTTGGCAGACAAAACTGGACACACTAAAATTGGACTACTTGTCGGTGCTGGACACGTCGATATGGTCAACTTACTAGAACAAGGCGCTGCCCTAACAGCTGAACAACGCACCGAAATTGCCAGCCGCGGTCCAGACGCTTTGAAGATGTTCCGCTGCATTTACAACAAGCAAGCTGGAAGGTGGAGAGTCGAAGAGCATTCGCTGTGAGGTTTCTATTGTTGAACTCCATTTTTTGAGTGATGCATAAAAGTTTACAGAATTATGCAATATAATGCACAAAATTAGCTAAAAATGTGCATTATCCTGCATGGTAGAATCACCTCCACCCGCATTTTTTCAGCTATATGGCACCAAAATACTATAAATCATAGTATTTTAGTGAAGAATAGAAATATTTCCATTCAGCACTAGCTAACTATAACTTGCCTTTTTAGGAACGTTTTTATACTAGTTTGTTATCATTTATGATAACAAAATGACATAAAAATGGACAATATTTTAGCTACGTTTAGAAAAGCAGGTCGCGGGGCGTTTAGTACAAGAGAATACTCCGCGTTACGTGGAAAGGGAGGCTACGCTAGGCTAGTTTTACACCGGTTAAAAAAACGCGGAGAACTACGCCTTGTAAGAAACGGATGGTGGAGCTTTTCCGACGCCATGCCAGAAGACGTAGCTTGTCAAATCTCCCAACCGTGCTACGTGTCTTTCCACTCTGCGCTTTACATGCACGAATTAACAACGCAGATTCCTCGAAAGGTTCAGCTTGCAGTGTGCAGAAACGCTACAACGTATAATATTCCAGGAACGCCGGTTAAGGAATACAAAGTAAAAAAAGATCAGTTCAATGGTTTCGTTAACAAAGAAGGCACGCCAATTGCAACTCCAGAAAAAGCTTTTGCAGATTCTTTAAACGTCCCTCGAGCGTGTCCACAAATAGTACTCAGGGATGCAATTGAGTCAATAGATATTGAAAAGGTTAAGCCACTGCTTTCAAAAAAAGCACTAAAACGGCTTAACAGACTACGGAGGGTTATAAATGCTGAAAAGAGAAGAGCTTGAACAACAAGGTCCACCTGGATTTACAGCAGGGCAAAAGGAAAAAGACTATGTGCAGCACTGGACATTAACTTACTTAACCCGCACTGGACTTGACCTTGTTTTCAAAGGTGGAACTTGCCTGCAAAAAGCTTACAATTTGCCGCGTTACTCCGAAGATCTTGACTTCACAGCAGCTGGAGAAAATATTGAAATCAAAGGGATTGACAAGTTCTTCTCAGAAGCTGGTTTCAGCGAAACCAAATTAAAAAAACGGGAAGCAAAAAATTCCGCTAGCTATAAATTAAGAACTCGTGGGCCGCTTTATGTGGGCAAGGAAGTTAGCGAAGTTAGCGTAACTATTGAAATTAGTAAGCGCGAACGAATAGCAATAACGCCACTGACTGCAATTGTAAAACCACCGTACTCTGACTTATCGGCGTACCAAGTTTTGTGCATGGATAAAGCGGAGATAGCAGCTGAAAAAATACGCGCAATTTACACTCGCGAATCTGCTAGGGACCTGTATGACCTGTATTATTTACTATATCAAAAGGCAAACCCGAGCGAAGAGCTAGTAAACGAAAAGCTAGCATTTTACGAGTTAAAATTCTCCAATGAAGAATTTGAAAAACGCATTGCTAAATTAGAAAGGGAATGGAAACGCGAAATCTCATCGTTAACCCAACAGTTCATTGAATTCAATGAAATAAGTGAAACTGTGAAAATAGAAACTAGAAAGCTACTCAGCTAAAATCCTCGCCACAAGCATTTGCGGCGTGAATTCAACTAGTTCGCTGTACTCTTGACCCAGCCCAACAAAATAAATTGGAAGTTTTAAGTCGTGCGCAATTGAAAGCGCGTTGCCGCCTTTAGCGTCACAGTCCAACTTCGTTAGAATCAAGCCATCCAGTTTGATGGCGTCGTTGAACTTCTTAGCCTGTTCAATTACGCTGTGACCAGCAAGCGTTTCGCCAACAAATATTTTTAGATCCGGCTTCACAACGCGAGAGATCTTCTTCATCTCTTCAATTAAGTTCACGTTCGTCTCCTGCCTACCTGCGGTGTCGATTAACACTACGTCGAGGTTCTTCGCCTTTGCGTGGCTCACAGCGTCAAATGCAACAGCAGCTGGGTCTGAACCGTAATCATGTTTTACAACTTTTACCCCAATTTTTTCGCCGTGGTGTTCTGCTTGTTGAATTGCAGCTGCGCGGAAAGTATCAGAAGCTGAAATGACGCATGAAATATTACGTTGTTTTAACTGGTGCGCTAGCTTTGCGATTGTAGTTGTCTTGCCAGCGCCATTTGGACCAACAAACATAACCACAAATGGCTTATTTTTCTTCACAATTGAAAAGAATGGCTCTGGCGGAGTTGAAAACGAAAACACATCGAGCAAAACACTGCGCACAGTTGTGTTGACAAAATCATTGAGTTTGCTTTTTGCAATGCGTTTACCTACAACTTTTGAACGTAAATCGGAAACCATGAACTGGGAAGTTTCAAGCGAAGCGTCGCTTTCCAGCAAGGAGAGTTCTAAGTCGTCGAAGACTTCAGTTAGTTCTTTTTCGTTGAGTTCAACTTCGGGAGTAAAAACCGAAGCAATTTTTTTAAAAATGCCGAGCTGCGGAATGAAGCTTTTTTCAGGTTTTGGTTCCGACTTCACATCTTGTTTTGATTCAACTCTAGCTTCAACTTTAGACAACTGGACTTTTTGCGCTATTTTTG
>JAUYPK010000126.1 GCA_030697615.1 Microcaldota archaeon
CAAAGCGAAGCACTAGGTAACCAAGTGAAAAGGAACCAACTAGCAAGAAGAGGTAAAACAACACCGCGAAAAGCACTTCAGCCATAGTGGTAAAGTAAACACAAACCCGCAATAAAAGCACGTATGGCAATAGGGCTGAAAAAAGAAAAGCACGAGATTTTAAAGGCGCGAAGCGTAATTTTTACATGGTTGACATAAGCGCTTTGATTCCACACATTTGGTTCATTTTGTTGCTTTCCTTAATTGGCGCTTTGTTAGTTTTTCCACTTGTCGTAATTGGCTCTTTTCTATATGACTATTTGGTGAAGCGACATGAAAAAACGCCGAAGATACTGATTATGCTCGTAGTGACGTTTGTCATAGTAGTAATAGTAGTTACGCTGCTTGAAGCCTACTTTGGATACACGTTGCCGCAAGTGTTTTCAAGTCCGCAGTAAGGTTGCCGTGGTTTCAAAGGCCGCGCTGGGGGCCTTTGGGATACACGTTGCCGCAAGTGTTCTCAAGTTCGCCGTAAGGTTGCCGTGGTTTCAAAGGCCGAAGTCGCGGCGCCGGAGGCGTCCGGCTAGGTCTCGGCGGCCTTTGGGATACACGTTGCCGCAAGTGTTTTCAGCTAGCTAAAGGATTGCATGGGATTTCAAATGAGTAACAACCAAACGATTTAAACACGCTTAGCGTATCTCTTGAATTCCTTGGAATAGGTTCTGAAAAACCAGTTAAGAAAAGTTAAGTCATTTTTCTTCACTTGCGCCCGTTCCAATGCATTGTAGTAACTATTTCGATTAGTGTACTTTATGTCAAGCATTGGAAACCTATTTTGTTTCAATGCAAAGTTCATAATCAACCGGCTTATCCGGCCGTTACCGTCTCCAAATGGATGAATTGAAACAAATTTCAAATGAATTAAAGCAGCTAGTTCAACTGGGTGAAGCTTCTTCTTATTTTTATCAAGCCATTTGAAAAAATCCCGCATCAAAGGCTCAACCTCTACAGGCGAAGGAGGTAAAAACTCCGTTCCAGAAATACCAACTTGATAATGGCGCAATTTACCTGCAATCTCTGGCTTAGTCCCGTTAAACAATTTATAATGCCATTCAAGTGCAATTCGCAGTGAAAGATCTTTATCGTATCTCAGCATTTCGTAAAAAACATCGCGGTGCGCCTCAGCTTCTTTTATATCGCTCCGAGGTTTACTTGGAGAAACCCCATTTTCAAGCAAATTCGCAGTTTCACGAAAAGTTAAGCTAGACCCCTCAATACGATTAGTGTCATAAGTAAACTTTACCACAAAAGAAGACATTTCCTTTTCAGCAACTACTTTTGGAAGACTTTTTCTTTCCTTAGCAAAAGCAGTTTTTATTTCGTCAAACGACTTGAACCATTTTTCCTTGTAGATTTCAAAAACAAACTGCCGCTTAAGCTCATCAATGTTTTTAGGGATATGCTTACCAAGGTAAAGCTCCTTCTTTTCAACTTTACCGCCTTTTCTGAAGCTATGCTCCAAGTAATAATACGTCTGACCACTAACAACCTTCTTCTGAATTGAAACCATAAGAATTATTTATCCCTACAAGTTTATAAAAGTTAGCTTTTTAGCAAAAATGTAGGGATAAACCTCCGATGTAATAAAACGCAAATAAACATAAGCCACTATAAAGCGCCAGTGCCCTAAAACCCGTAAAGAAGACGGTGGTTTTTAAACTAAAAACTCCTTTTTATTATCGGTTTATTTTAATATGAATTTCAAGCAAAACGCTGGCATTTTAATCATCTTCTTATTTATAGTGGAAATCATGGCGCCGCTAGCGTATGCACAGCCTACAACGCTATATTATCAAGGCACTGGAGGTGGTGCGCCAAGTTCAGGGCCAGCAGCAGGTGGCGCTATATCTCAACAACTTCCAATTGGAATCGCTGGTGTTTGTGAACTTAATGAAATGACGCCTGACCAAGTGAGGCTATTCTGGGAACAGACGCGTGGTTTTGAAGCGCAGGAGATAAACTCAAAACAAGGCAAAGCGCTTCTTGACAACAGGCCAACTCAAACCGGCCAGCCGCTTGTCCAGAATTTTTATATCAACAGCGACGAAAAAGTCTACCCACTTAATACAGTTTTACGTTTTCTATTTGGAAGCGACGAGGAAAAAATAAAAGAAGTTGCGGATTCAATTGGAAAAGCGCCAAGTGACCGCGTAACCGAAGCAGAGGCAAAAGCACTTGTGCAAAAGTATTCGCCAAGCCGCAGTGGGGAATTTGGCGACTTGCTTGGCCAGCTTCGTGGTTCGCCAAGCGAAAGCGATCCTGCTTATTTGAGCTACAAAATAAAATTGATCAACGGTGCTGAGTTGCCTAACAAGGCGCTTCAAAATGTGATTGAACAAACGCAGTCGTGCATCATTAACAACGCACACATTCAAGGAAGGGTTTCGTACGTCTCTTCGCTTTCAAACGACGTTGCGCTTTCTTTCGACGGTGCGTCCAGCAAGAAAAACGCGCCGAACCGTTTGTGGTCGCAAGAGACGAACACTGACCTTGACTTGCAAGGTGCAAGTACTCTTGTAATTCCAAAGCACTATGAAGAAATGGTGAAAAAACTGAAATTTTGGCTTGTTGCAGATACGCTGGCTACAGCTGCACAAATGGCGATTTTCCTCGGGGGAGCTGGCTATGCAGAAAATAGGATAAAGAAATTAGAGGAAATTGGTACAAGAACTAGTCAATTCGTTGAAAATCCAATTATACTAACTAACATTAACAACAATCCACTTAAGAGCAACACGTATAACTTGGGCAGTAGGCTGAGCGTGACAAGGGCAGAGCTGGAAGATTCACTGAGGAGTATAGAAGGAACTATAACTACATTAGCGGCTAATCCAAATAGCGGAATTACTGCACCAGACTTAGCAGCTAAACAAACAGTGCTTGCTAATATCCGGCGCGACTTAGCAGCTTCAAACTTAGCACGTGGAGACGCGGCAACGGGTATTTATCAAAAGCACGAGTCCCAGCTGACAACTAGTGTTGGAGAAATGAGCAAAGAGGAGATTCGCGAAATGCGAAATGCTAGGGAAAGGGTGAGAACCGAAGCTGACCGACTAGAGGTTTATGATGAGCTTGGCAGTGTTAGGTATAAATCTGACTTGGAAAAAGTAAAGAAGCGTTTGCAAGCAAGGAGCGGAGAATTTTGGTATCGGGTTTATCTTGGCATGGCGTGGCTTGGGCCAGGTAGGTTCATGTTTGAGTTAATGGACGGGTTAAACTTAAGGCAACTAAGCGGAAAACAATTCGCAGATAATTACATTTTAGTAATGGCTGGCAACAACGACGTTGCTGGTGACTTTAGAAGAACAACTAACTGGATGTTGTCAGGCACAGTTACAGATGCAATTTCAGACTTAACTGAAGAGGGCATTCCAAGCGCTGCTTATTGGGTTGGCAACTTACTGCTTGTAAACCAGGCAGTTGAAGAAACGCAAATTGGACCAGCAACACCTACAAATTCAGTAACTAGCTTTGTTACAACTAACGGCAAGTGGAATGTTACAACTAGGTGGGAAGGGAAGTCAGATGCAATTATTGCAGAGGAACTAGGAGCCAAGAGTGAATATGCGCGGCTTCCAATGGAAGTCAAGGGAAAAACTTGGAATTTAAAAATACGCAC
>JAUYPK010000133.1 GCA_030697615.1 Microcaldota archaeon
GTGATTCTTTCGCATGGTCATTTGGATCACTGCGGCTCTATTCCTGCTCTTTTCAAACATAATGCGCCAAGGGTTTTTTGCACTACGCCGACTCTTTCAATTGCGAATATTTTGTACAACGACACGTTGAAAATTGCAAGGCAAGAACGACTTCCGTCGCCGTTTTCTCCACAAGATTTGAAAAAAGCGCTTAATTACTTCTCAACGCTTGGCTACGGGCAAGAGTTTAAAATTACGCCAGAATTGTCATTTTCTTTTGTAGACGCTGGCCACATAATCGGTGCGGCGCAAGTTGTTATCAAAGCTGAGAAGAAGAAATTGATTTACAGCGGCGACTTGAAGCTAAACGAGACGCGGATGCACAGTGGTGCGGATATAGAAAAAAACCCCGACGGGTTGATAATGGAGTCAACTTACGGCGACAAGTCACAAGCTGACCGCAAAAAAGTGGAGGAAACTTTTTTTTCTGACGTGCAAGACGTTGTTGATGGCGGAGGAACAGCGCTTGTGCCTTGCTTTGCGGTTGGTCGCACTCAAGAGGTGTTAACGTTGCTTGGAGAGAAAAACTTCCGTGGCGACATTTACATCGACGGCATGGGCACACGCGTCAATGAAGTGTACTACCAGTACGCGGGTTATTTGCGCAACGGAAAAGGGTTTAAAGCTGCGTTGCAACGTGCAAAAATAGTTTCTTCACGCGAAGAACGCAAAGACTGCATTGAAGGTGGGAACGTGATACTTACAACTGCTGGAATGCTTGAAGGCGGGCCAGTGCTTTCCTACTTGCAAGCAATGGAACAAACGGATTTGCCAAACAAGATTTTTTTAACTGGCTACCAAGCGCCTGGCACAAACGGCCGGCGTTTATTGAACAACGAGCCGCTTGTGATACATGGAAACTTAAAAAAATACTACCGCGTAACAACGCCGTTTAAACTATACGAATTTTCCGCCCATGCTGACCAAAGCGAATTGCTTGACTACGCTAAGAAAGTTAACCCTGAAAAAATCTACTGCGTGCACGGCGACGACACCAACGCATTTGCAGAATTGCTACAAAAAGAAGGCTTTGACGCAAGTGCGCCAGTAAATGGGGAGAAGGTGACTGATTTTTGATGCATTGGTTTATTGTTGAACAACATTTTGACAGCCAGCTTTACCCGTATCACCTGTACATGGACGTGTACGGAAATGGATTCAAAGATATAATTGGACGTAACTTAGAGCATATTTGCATATTTTACGAAGACGGGAACTTTACCCAGATGTTTGAAAAGGATGATTGGAAAGTACATGGCGAAGCTGCCTTAAAACAAATAACGCTAAATGCAAATGAAATCGCCAAAAGAGCTAGACTTGGAATAGAGAAACTGTTTGTAGCTGGACATAATATTAGAAACGCTACATTAGGCGAACTGAGCAATAAAGAACTTATAAAAATAGTGAAACGTTTCAATGAAGCATTTATCTCTGCCGCACGTTGGGGAATTATTTTTCCAGCTGCGGAATATGAAAATTACTTAGTTTCAAAGTACATAAAAAGCAAAATCAAGGCTCGATCAGAACAACTCACAATAGAAGTCAATTTTGCAGATGCTTTTGAAGCAATTATTTACTGGCCTGAAAGCACTTACGTAAATAAAGAAAAAGAAGATTTGCTCAGAATTGCAGCGCTAGTTGGAAATATTGAAACTGAATTGAAAACACACACTGAAGAATATAAGTGGATTTCTTTTGGTTTTCAAGGCCCAGAGTTGGATTATGAATATTTCAAAAAAACGCTAGATGATGTGAAAAAAAGAGGCGAAACTTTAGAAATAGCGAAGAAAACAGAAGGTGAAATGCAAAGAAAAAAAGAAAAATATCTTGATTTGCTAAGATTTAGTCAGGAAGAAAAAGAGTATTTAAGTGCACTTGCAGAATTGAACTTTTTGAAAGCATTTAGGAAAGATGCTGAATTTCACGGCAACTACGCCTTGTCTTTTCTTTTCAAAGAAATAGCAAAACGATTTTCAATTCCGCTTACACATAGCCGGATGTTGTTGGCGGATGAAATAATCAATGCACTTGAAACAGGAAAAATTGATCGTGACGAATTGGCAAAGCGCAGTAAGAAATTTGTATTACTATACGAAAAAGGCAATCGTTCACTACATTCTGGAGAAAGTGCTGAAGCATTTAGAAAACTTATCCCAATAGAAAATATTATCGAAGTCAGTGAACTAAATGGCGACGTCGCCTGTAGAGGAAAAGCAACGGGAATTGTAAAAGTAGTGCATGGTAAAAGCGATTACGACAAGTTCAACGAAGGGGACATTTTGGTAAGCATAGCTACTAATCCCAACATGGTGCCGCTGATGAAAAAAGCAGCTGCTATTGTAACTGACATTGGTGGAATCACTTGCCACGCGGCAATTATAAGCCGGGAATTAGGAAAGCCGTGCATCATTGGAACTAAAATCGCGACAAAAGCATTGCGGGATGGAGAAAAAGTTGAAGTTGATGCGGAAAAAGGAATTGTAAGAAAAATAAGTTAGAACTTAAACAATTTGCCTAGGTATATCCAGTCGCCTTAGTCTAAACAGCCACCTCACGCGCCATTAAGTGGACAAAAAGAGAAAAAAGCCCTTTGAAATGGCCTAAACGCATACCGGAATCTTAATTAGCTTTTTATACCAAAGATATCTTTGGAATATCCTGATCTGAAAAATGGAATTGGATATTCACAATTGTGAAATAATAGTTACTCACAGCGCTTCAAGAGATGCTCGAGTTCGCTTGGGCGATGAAACTGGAGCAAAAGTTATAAAGATGCTCAAAACTGGAAAAATGGTAAAGAAGCCATGGAAAGATGGAGCAGTTGATATTGTTAGGCATGAAGGAAAAAAGGGAAAAATAGATGTTGTTTTTACCATTCGGCGAGGCGCTTTAATAGTAATCTCCGTTAATACGGGGGATAAAATATGAACAGGGAAATGTACTGTCCTTTTTGCAAGAAGGACTTTAAAATGGAAGAAAAGCCGTTCCACTGGGGGGAAGGAGTAGTTGCACTTGGATTTGAATGTCCAAAATGCGGCGAGTTCCTCTTAACTGAAAAGGAGCACCGTAAAGCCGTGCGAACTGCTAGTAATAGGAGTATGCTGACTTTGAGTCGTAAAATGTTTAAACTAGGAAGAAGCTTGGCTGTGAGAATCCCGCTTGACATCGCACAAAAGCTGCACTTAAAACCCAAACAAACAGTCGAACTCTACACAAACGCAGGGACAATCATTGTAAAGCCGAACTAGACGGAAAGTTTCGTGCATGCATCGTGCAGACCACATCATTGCACGAACGTTGCACGATTTAACTAGGCAAGTAAAGCGTGTTTCTGCCTTTGCCTTGTTTCGAAAGTAAGCCGTACTTTATTAGCTGGTTTAAGTCGGCTATCGCGGTTCTCTTGCTTATCTTTAGTGCCTTTACATAGTTTG
>JAUYPK010000138.1 GCA_030697615.1 Microcaldota archaeon
TGCGGCGTGCGAGGGAAATTGATGTTAATTTAATCAATGCAGTGCGGCAAATTTTAATCGACCTTCACTCCGGAGTAACTCTTTTCTCTGCAATGAAATCCGTTACAGTTGACTATGGTGAAGCGTCTGCGGCGTTCAAGAAGATAGTGAACCAAATCGAGGGCGGCGTTTCCGAAGCAGATGTACTTGCAGACGCTTCTGCCTCTACCCCCTCTAATGGGATGAAACGTGTATTGTGGCAGATTTCAAACGCGTTGAAAGTCGGCGCAGATGTCTCCACTGCACTTGAAGCACAGCTTAGCGACTTAACCAGCGAACGTTTAGAGCAAATACGCCGGTACGGCCAAGAGTTGTCCCCGTGGACAATGATGTACATGCTAGTTGCCATTATTTTTCCCAGCTTAGGAGTGACGACGCTTATAGTAATGTCCACTTTTCTACACGTAGCTATGCCGCCAATTGTCTTTCCAGCAATAGTTTCCATTTTAGCGATGTTCCAATTGTTCTTTATGAACCTCGTCAGCTCAAGGAGGCCAGCTATTTAACATGGCATTTGAATTTGTATACGAAAAGTTATCCGCGTTGATCCCGCAAAAAATAATCGGTTCAATAGCGCAGTTGATAAACCAAGGCGGCTTCAAACGGATAACTCCGCGTGCATACGTTGGGTTTACGCTGTTCTTTGCAATTTCACTTTCCCTCTTATCTTTCTTCACTGTACAGTTCTATACTCAAGACGCTTCTATTTCAGCCGGAATTCCAATAAGTGTTTTTTTTCTGTGCATTGCATTTTTCTACTTTTTGCTATTAGCAACAGCTGATGCACGCGCTAACGAAATAGAACAAGTTCTCCCCCACGCGCTGCAAATAATTTCAACTAACATACGCGCAGGTATGACGCTTGAAAACGCAGTATGGGGCGCGGCCTTGCCAGAATTCGGGGCGTTTAGAGAAGAGATACAAAAAGTGTCGGCAGATTCTTTTGGGGGAGTCCCTATAACTATTGCACTTCAACGTTTAAACGAACGCGTGCGTTCCCCAATTCTAGGCCGCGCAGTTAAGCTTATAGTTGAAGGAATATCTCTTGGCGGAGAGATGTCAAGCTTACTGGAAAATGTAGCCAGTGATATCCGCACTCTCCAAAAGCTAAAACAAGAGATAATAACGTCTACCACAACCTATTCCATTTTCATCGTATTTGCCGCGATAATAATCTCGCCATTACTATTCTCAGTTTCAGTTTTCTACGCGGAGATGAATGAAAACGTGTTCCAGAAAAAAATCTCAGCTAGTAACATCGACCAGTCAATGGTACAACAAGCGGGGTTTGTCAGCGTTCCACTAATTGGACTTAGCGGCGGACCCTCCGCAAGTTTAAATGGCATAGAGATGCTATTTGCATTGGCTAGCATAGTGATAACCTCAATATCTTCAGCTTTCATCCTTGCCTTGATTCAATCCGGCACACTTGTCAAAGGGGTTTTCTATGCGCCGTTGTTCTTACTAGTTTCAATGGCTGTATTCTTCTTATCCTCTTCTATGCTGCGCGCTATTCTATTACCTGCGTTTACTTGAGTTCAACCAATTGCTTTATGAGTCATCGCCTGCAAGGCGATGCTCAGTTGCAATATGCTTAGAACGTATAAAAAGCGTTAAGCATATTGCTTTAAAAACCCAAAATGTGAAATGGTATAAATTAATTCTAGGAGGTTTTAATCAAATGAAAAGAGGACAAAGCGCACTCGAATACTTAATGACCTATGGCTGGGCGATTCTTGCAGTTGTGATAATTGCAGGCGCACTATGGTACCTTGGTATATTTGACCCAAGTAGATTTGCCGGTGAAAAACAATGCGGTGGCTTCAGCGCATTTACTTGCCAAGATCAAAGAATGAATACAACTGGAACTCTAGCTCTTGTACTTAACAATAAGCTAGGTGGAGCAATGACAGTAACAACTGCTGGCTGCACGCCAACATCAGTATCTGCAAATGCCAACACGACCTGTACGCTAAGTGGCTATCCGTCTGGAACAACTGGAAACTCATTTTCTAGGGTAACTGTATCAGTAAACTACACTGATGCAAGAAGCGGGTTAACCCACACAGACAGCGGCTTCGTAGCAGGCAAATACGAATAGTTTTTTAAAACGGGGGAAAAAGCACGTTTGCTTTTTCCCTTCTTTTTATTTTTTTAAATTCTTTTCTCTTTGTTTTTCTTCCATTTTTTTCACTTTAGTTTTCTAGTTTTTTTTCATTGCTTTATTTTTTCACTTTTCCATTGCCAAATTCTGACATAGCTTCACGAATAACCTCACGCCTACTCCGGTTGCGCCTTTGCTGTAATAATCCCGCTGTGAGGTTGTCCATGCGGTTCCTGCGACGTCTAAGTGGACCCACGGTGTTTTGTCGACGAACGCTTTGAGAAAAGCTGCGCCGCTAATTGCGCCTCCGCTGCCTTCTGGGCTTCCGAGGTTTTTCACATCAGCTATATCGCTCTTGACTTTTTCGTCGTGTTCTGGCCATAGTGGCAATTCCCAACACCTGTCGCCGCTTTCCTCTCCAGCTTGAATAACTTTCTGCGTTAGTTCAGCGTTATTGGACATCAGCCCACTTACTCCATTGCCTAGCGCAACTACGCACGCGCCTGTAAGCGTCGCGATGTCAACAATGCAGTCTGGCTTGTAGTTTTTTTCAGTGTAGCTCAATGCATCTGCCAAGATGAGCCGACCTTCAGCGTCAGTGTTTAAGATTTCAATTGTTTTGCCGTTGTAAGCTTTCACAACATCTCCAGGCTTACTTGCAGAGCCGCTTGGTAAGTTTTCAGTAGCTGCAAATACGCCAACAACGCGAATTGGTAATTGTAATTCTGCAATCGCTTTGACGCTTCCAATAACCGCACATGCGCCGCTTTTGTCAAACTTCATTTGATCCATATCCTTTCCAGGTTTCAATGATATTCCGCCGCTGTCAAAAGTGATTCCCTTTCCAACCAAGGAAATTGTTTTGTTGTACTTTGCAGGCTTGTATTCCATTACAACCATTACTGGAGGTTGAATCGACCCTTGGCTAACAGAGAGCAGCGAATTACACTCGAGTTTTTGCAGTTCTTGTTTGTCAAGCACTGTAACTACGATATTTTTTCCAGCTAGTGTAGTTGCGGTTTGTGCCAAGAAGTTCGGCGTAGCTACGTTGGCAGGTTCGTTTGCCAAGTCGCGACAGTAGTTAACCGCGTTTGCTATTACCAGCGCGGTTTTTGCCTGCGTTTCAAGTTCTTTTTTGTTTGCATTTAAAACTATGTTTAGCTTTTCTATTTCAACGCGTTCAGTTTTATCCCCATTTGTCTTATATTTTAAAAAAGCGTATTGCCCCAAGACAACTCCTTCAATTATGCTGCTAACGCTGTTGCTTTCAACGCATGTTGCGTCGATTGTAATTTCCTTTGCTTTAAAAACAGCGGCAACTGCGGTTATTTTTGCAACTGCTTTTTTCAATAATTCAGAGTTGTAGTCTTCTTTTTTTCCTAATCCTGCGAATATCACTTTGCTGTTTTTTGACAACAGCACTGTTTGGCAAACGCCAGGCTTTGCCTTGAATGTGTTTATATCTAAATTGTAAGTTTTTGCGTTTTTTTGCTCTTCGCCTTGAAACATCGCCACTGCAATTATTTCGCTGTTTGGCTTATTGGTTAATTCAACTTGCATATTTTTTATTTTCCCCTCTCTTAAGCTACGTAGCTAAACGTTATTATTTTTGCCCTCATCACTATTATTTCAATGATACTTCCATTTTCAGAAAAAGCTAGGCAAGCGGTGCAAGGGCAGGGGGCGTTTTTACTCGATTCTGACACGTTGGAGCAGTGCAAGGGGTTTATCGAAGCAGTATGGGCAAGGCCGCCGCTAATTGAAACAACCGATATGGTGCCTGAAGCGAAGAAGTTAGCGATGTGTAAAGCTATTCTTTCACTTTGTCCGTATTCGATAATTGCCCGGTTTGCATATAATTATTCCAACGGGTGGAAAAAATTTTTCCGCGACAACCCACAAGTAAAGATGGAATTTGCAAGTGAAGTTTTTCCCTCTTTAGTTCAAAGCATAAACGGTGGGTTTAACGTTAACGTGTTTGAATTCCTTGCCGCTGAAGAAAGCGTTTCGTTACTTCCACTTTCAAAAGGGGTTGTTTACTTATCCTTGCAAGATTTAAGCGAAGTATTGGCAAACCAAGTTAAACGTAGAGTCATGTCAATTCCACAATCTACGCTTGTTCCAAACGAGTTGAAATTAGTTGCAATTGAACTTGCAAAAGCCCACGCTCCGCGTGGAGCTACTGGTGCAAAGAACTTAGAAAAACAAGAAATAAGACAAATCAGGCTGGGAATAGCAGAAGGCGGGCGTTACTATGGATGCATGAAATTGTCCCGCGCTTGTTTCAATGATGGATTGTCATTTGAAGAAGCGAAGCAAGTTGTCCTTGACTACGTTAAGGTTTGTCCACAAGGTCGGAATCCATTTACCGAAAAAGAAGCGTTTACGTGTTTAGAGTGGGTTTATAGAAAAGGCAGCCAGCGAATTGGGGTGCAGCTTGGGGGAAATGCCACGTGATTGATGTACTTCGCCACTTTAGGAACTTTTACAGCCGTAACGCGGTAAAAGTGGATTCAATTTCACAGCGGGAGTTTGGCATCGGCATTGACAAGAAGATAAACTACCGCCATAAGTCTTTTTCAACCCAGAAAGAGTTTCAGAACTTCCTTGTAAACGAAACACCCCGCTTCATTTCACATTCAGTTGGCCGGTTTGAATTTCCTTGGTCACAGCCAATGGAGAAAAAAACCCTCTTGTCGGCGGATTTAATATTTGACCTAGATGCAAAACCAGAAGAAAATCATAATTACATTTTTTGCACGCGGTGTGTTGAAAAAGCGCGGCTAGATACAATTCGGCTAATTGAAGATTTTCTATTGAATGATTTTGGCCTTTCAAAAAATGATTTACTACTTGTTTTTTCAGGTTCAAAAGGGTTTCATGTCCACGTCCGATCCCAGGTGGTGCAGCAACTATCTTCAACTGCAAGGAGGTTAATGGTTGACTACATCACTGGCAAAGAGCTAGAGCTCGAATCACTTGTACCAATTCCATCAAAACCCCCACGCCACTTATCTGGACCTGACAAAACCTCAACTGGATGGAAAAAGCACTTCTTAGAAACCGCGGTAAAAACCCTTGACAACACTGGTTTGTTCACAAAGAAAAAAGCCGCATACATACGCGAAAACAAACAAATGCTGGTAAATTTGCTTGAAAACGGCAACTGGGACCCCGCGTTCCACGATGCAAAAGAAGTGTTGAACCAAATACTGGCAGAAACCATACGCACTAGTGCAGTTGAAGTTGACTCACCTGTAACTTTTGACGTTCACCGCTTGATACGCATCCCCGGTACACTGCATGGCGACACTGGTTTTATTGCAAAGCCGTTAAGTTTAACTGAGATGGGATTCTTTGAAGCAACGAAACACGCGGCTGTTTTTAACGGAACAGCAGTAGCTTCACTTAAAGAATCGGCAAACATAGAATTTGCAGGAACCGCCTTCGAGCTTAAAGCTGGAGAGAATGTCGTGCCGCTTTCACTTGCGGTTCTACTCGCTTGTAAAGGTATTTAATTTTTTTTAAGGTTGCATGGGGGTTGAGCACAAAGCTCGCGAGCTTTGTGACTCAGACACAACCTTCGGTTGTGCTGACAGTAGGGGGAACGCTGGTGCCCCCTGAGCGGTTTTGCTCGCGTGTAAAGGGGCAACTCTTTAAACCTTGTGCGGTGCTATTTTTGTTTATGGAAGAAATTAGTTTTGAAGAGTTGAGAAAAATTCACTTGGAGGAAAAGCATTCGCCGCTACTTTCGCAGCTTCCGGAAAATTTCTTTGACATTTATTTGCAGCATATTGATACTTTTTACTCTAAGCTAAAAGACGTGTTTTCAATGGAAGGGTCTAAAACTTATGAAAATAGTCGCAAGGTTTTTGGAGAGCTTGTGCGTCTACGTGGGCAGAAGTTGATTCTCAAAGCGTTTAAAGACAGCAAGAGCGGTGGAGTTTCTTCAGAAGGCTTGGCAACCCAGGAAAAAGAACTTTACTTGTCAATGCTGAAATTGTTTACAGAGTACGACTCGAGCTTATTGGGGTTTAAACCAGTGCCGCAAGTAGAGTCGACAGTTGAAAAAAGCGTAAAAATAGAGTTGCTTGTAGATTTGCCGCAGTTTGTCTCTCCAAGTGGTAATACAATTGGTCCATTTGAAAAAGGCAGTGTAGTTGAAGTTGACGTGCCTACGCGTAAAATACTAGGGGAACAAGGCGCTTGCAAGGCGGTTTAGTGCATTTAGCATATGGGCGCTAATGGTTCCACATGCCTCCGCCGCGGCAGCATAGGTATTTTAAGTCTGTATCACACTAAAATTTATTCATTTAACTAAACAAATATAGAGTTTTTGACTTATGATTATTCCAAAAGAACTAAAGGCATACTGTCCAACTTGTTCAAAGCATTCTTTGCACAAGGTGAAAGTTACAACTACGAAGATAAAACCTGGTCGTACACTAGCATGGGGCTCGCGTAGACACGCGCGTAAACTCGCAGGTTACCATGGCAAAGTTAAAGGCAAGGCAAAAGTGAAAAAGCAAGGCATCCGTAACAAAATCATGCTCGAATGTACTGTTTGCAAAAAGAAACACGAGCGTGTAATAAGCGGTAGGATGAAAAAGAAAGCTGAGACGAGCAAGTAATTTTAGTGAAAAAGTGGTTTTAATTTATATGAGCAAATTTTTAAAAGTTCAATGTGAATGTGGAAGTGAAAGCATCGTTTTTGGCGACGCTAAAAGCGTAGTTAAGTGCTTTAACTGCAAAAAAGAGCTCCTAGCGCCACGTGGCGGCAGGGCAACGGTTAAATGCAAGATACTTGAGATACTCGGCTAACAAAACACAAAACAACTTTGTGCGGTTAGCCCCTATATTCTGCTTTCCGTTCTCCATTTTCGAAAAACATATCTTTGGTCCTTTTATGCCTATATCTAACAAGTTTCCAGAACAAGGGGAAATCATAATAGCTACTGTAAAAAAAATAACGCAGTTTGGAGCGTTTTGTTCTCTTGATGAATACGTTGGCCAAGATGCTTTTATCCACGTTTCAGAAGTTTCACCAGGCTGGGTGCGCAGCGTGCGCGACTATGTAAAAGAAGGGCAAAAAGTAGTTGCACTTGTATTGCGCGTTGATACGGTAAAGCAACAAATTGACCTTTCACTAAAGAGGTTAAGCGAAGCAGAGAAAAAGCGCAAAATGGAAGTGCACAACCTAGATAAGCGCGCATTGAAATTACTTGAAAGAGCCGCTTTGAAAATAGGCAAAAAAGCACCGGATACGCGGGAAGTAATTCCAATTCTAAAAGAGGAGTACGGTGACTTATTCTCAGTTTTTGAACTTGCCAGCGAAGGGGAGGAAATATCTTCAAAGATACCCGCTAAATGGGCAGCTGCATTAATTGAAATTGCAAAAATTGAGATAAAGCCAAAATTTGTAGTGCAACGCACAGTTGTTAAAATAAAGTCCTATTCCCCAAATGGAGTTGAAGCAGTTCAAAAAATACTCAAGAGCATTGAAGCGGTTTCAACAGATAAAGTTAAACTGCGTGTGTTGTACTTAGGTGCACCGAACTATTACTTAGACGTAACTGCGCCGGATTATAAGACTTGTGAAAAAACCCTTGCAAAAGTACAAGTGTTATTATCATCCGCTTCAAATGAGTCAACTGATTGCCAATTAATCACGGATAAGCCAAAGTGAAAAATCTACGCGTGTAAAAATAAAAATGAAACTATGTAAGTGCAAAAAGTGCAACGTTTATACCCTTGAAGAAACGTGCAAACAATGCAACGTAACTACAAGTTCTAGTCACCCTGCTAAATATTCAAAGGAAGATAAATATGCGATTTACAGGCGAAAAGAACGGTATCCGGACTTTCCCTAATTGCTAAAAGTTTTTTTAATCCACTTTTCAAACACTGGGTCAGATAAGGTGTATTTTTTTTCCTCCTCGCAACGTTTAAAACCACTGGTTTTCTAACGATTACTGCATTATGATTTTGAAACCCCAATTTACAGATTCTTTTGTCAGAATAAGAAAAAAAGTAAAAGCGCCTAAATCCATGTTGTTGATAGGTTTACCTGGAGTTGGTTTTGCCAGTAAACTAGCAATTGACCATTTGATAACGCAGTTCAAAGCAGAGAGAATAGCTACGGTGTATTCCCCGCATTTTCCAAACCAAGTAATTGCAACTAACCACGGTAACTTGCGTCCATTTACGCTTAAGTTCTACTACAAAAAAGTAAATGGCAAAAACTTAGTGTTCCTAAAAGGGGACTTGCAACCATTGACCGTTGAAGGTCAGTACGAAGTAACTGCAAAGGCGCTTCAATTCTTCCAAGAAACCGGCGGAGAAGCGGTGTTTGCAATGGCTGGTTTAATAACTCCAAACGTAGGGCAAGACCGTACAGTGTACCTTAGTTCAACTCACAAAAAACAATTACAACAATTACAAAAAACGCTTGGTGTAAAAGTAAACTCTAATTATATTCCAATAATAGGCATGGCTGGCCTTGTCCCAACACTTGCCCCGCTTTATGGGTTAAGGGGAAACTGCATGCTTGTAGAAACCACTGGCGAACATATAGATGCCGTTGCAGCA
>JAUYPK010000143.1 GCA_030697615.1 Microcaldota archaeon
TGAAACATTTCCAAATTTTATCCGTATTTTTCGTTTTAGCTTTATTTGTTGCTCCAGTTTACGCGTTTGAAGCATTTGGCGCAAGCGGAGCGCAAGACACTAGCAAGGATTTCACGGGTACTGGAACCAGCGGCATTGCTAACTGGCCTCAGAAAGTGCAGGATTACTGCAAAAAAGCGCAGGACAACGCGATAAAAAGCTGCGCCGACTACGCGGAGCGACTTAACTTAAACCCAGGCGGCTGGTGGGTTTCACGTTCCATTTCAGCTAAGAGTTTCACGCCAAGAAACCCGCCAATAGACATGAGCGTTGAAGATATAATTGTAGGAAAATTCAGTTGCCCACCGCATGATTTACTTGTTGACAGGGAAGGAAAACTAGTTTTACAAGCCGCTATTCATAGTGAAATTGTGCATTATGGTAAAACCAACAAAACAACTGGCACTCGTTTTGGACAAGAGGATGAAAGCATTGAAATATCATGTTCATTTTCATGCAGCGCTTGGCCATGCATTGAATACGACCCAAAAAACAAATGTGAAGATACTTACTTTAGAGATTCCAATGGAGATAGTCGCAGCGACGACCCGGGAAGTAATAACGGCAAAACAAAAGAACAGGTTATTGACCGCATTATAAACGGCCAACCAACTGCAGAAGGAGGGTATTATTCTGGTCTAAAATTAATGTGCGAAGGAGATGAAAAAATTCCGTGGTGGAAACTTTGGAAAGAAAAGAAATGCAAAGTAACTGGCTGTAAAACTGAAGAATTGCCATACGCTGGTCACCCTGATACAACGATTCTCAGGACTTGCTGCGGGTGCAGTTGCAACGATTATAGTTTAATTCCTAGCATCGACGTCGATAGATATATTCCATTAACTGGAGATCCATTTGTAGAAGCTTTCAACAAATCAACCCCATTACTGCCACCGCATGTTTTAATTGGTAGCGAAATTAAAAACAAAACAACTGCACTAATACGCGACGGGGGAGTTAAAATTCCACCAATGATTGGCAACTTAATTGGAAGCGAACAAGTCAACGTAATTATAAAAACTGATGATAAAACAGAAGTTAAATATGGATTCTTAATTGCAAATGGCATGCTTAAAGAAGCTAAAGAAGGCGGGTACGCAACTCCGTCACTTACCTTATCAACCACTGCAAAAACGTATGACCGGATTAAAAATTCAAAGACGCCAGTATCAACTTTGCTAAATGCATACAACGATGGAAGCATTACAAAAAGCTCAACAACTGCAGGCGGCACGATTAAACTCGCGCTTGCCGGACTAGGAGTAAAGGCAATTCAAATAATACAACCACCTCAAAATATATTTACGGTTACGTTTAACACACCTCCAAAACAAGTAACTTACGAAGGTTACTCAGCTAATCTAATTGGAAGCCCAAAAAACATAGCGCTTATTTACCCAACAGGGGCAAGAGCTGCAAGTGCAATCGCAGTTAACCCAAGCGGAAGTTTAATTGGATACACTAACCGGGGTACACAGAACTTAATTGCCAGTAACCCAACTCGATACAGCCAAACAGCTGGAATTTACAATCAAGCAACAATCGCTTTTCAAAGAAGCCAAACTAATGCAAGGGTAACAATTCCAGCTCCAGCACAAGTTGGCTACCGCGCAGCGTACGTAGCTGCAACTGCTTTCACAGCGCAACGCGCGGCTATAACTAGCAGAGGAAGCACTTCGTACGTAGTGGGATACAGAAGGTGAAAATAATGTTTAAATTTATTCAAAAAATCGCTATTGGGATAATTGCACTACTTGTAATCGCAATTGCAGTTATCTCTTTTTGGCCAGTTCCACAGGAGTTAAGCGCAAATGAGAAAAACTCCGAGATATACGCTGCATTAGTTGCTGGCGGAATTGACGATGCAGTTGTAGATGTTACAGCAAGTCAAGTAATCGTCGCATATGAACTTCCCGCTAATACTGACAAAGACGCGTCGCTATTTTTTGTAATGGGAACAGTCGCGGCATCTACACCAGATATAGAAACGTTAAAAATAGAAACGCACTCTGGACAAACAGTTGAAACAGTAACTGTAAAAATTAAAGACGTCACTGACATGCTGGGCGGAAGGCTAACTGAACTCCAGTTCAGGACAAAAATGGTTGTTACAACAGCTTCTGCTTAAGTTCAACTGAATGTAAAACTTTTCTACAAGTGTTATTTCTACCCATGTGATAAATAGCAAGGTCAGACGCGGTAAATTCAAACGAACCTACTTCGCCGCCCTTACCTTTACCAAGTGTAATGTGAGGATGATAGTTTTCAAAAGAGTAGCACTTGGTAAAGTCAGCACAGTAGTTAAGAGAAGACTGGGTTGCGTCTCCGCCGTAAATATAATCATTTGAAACTTCGTATGAAAAGAAAGGCGCTAAACTCGCCATTATTTCTAAGTGAAGTTTTTGCAATTGAGGCGTTTTCGCTATTTCAAAAAGCGCACAGTTGTGCACTTCGTCGTTTCGGATTCCAGTAACTCGTAACTCAAGTGGATTAAAATGCTTAGTGATTTCAGCTAGTTTAACTGCTACGTTTTCTAAATCAGTTTCATCCATTACGCCCATTGCTAGCGTCAAATGCGGCAAGAAATCCGCTTTACCTAACTTAAGCACACCATTGTATTCCTCGACCATGCGCTTATTGATTTCAATCGCCTTGTCCATAACCCATTCAGGCGGAATCAAAGCAACGTCAACAGCGACTTTTGTCATTATCGGTGTGCCTCAATGTGTGCGATTAAGTCGCGCGTTGAAAGTGACTTAGACATAAAGTGAACTGGGGCGGAAAACGTAATTTCACGCTCTCCTTTTCGAACTTTGGGATCCTTCAACACTACAGCTGCGCCATAATTCACAAAAAGTACATTTCCAGAGGATGGATCAAGCCCGCCAGGTAAGTGCGGAAGCTTGTGCGTAATTGGAAAGCGAGCAGTGCCAGTTATTTTAAAATCAGCTGGTCGTAATTCATTGTCAATAGCCGCGAGCCGTAACGAACGTCTTAAGTTTTCATGTGCGGCTTCCGACACCCTTAAGAAAGTACTTTGCTCTCCTGGATTAAGTGTTTCCGAGTGTAATATTGCTCGGCCTACACCCGCACAACGAGATTCAACTGGAGCCCACACCGTATGATCCGGCGTATTTTCTTGCAAGTGAATAACGATACCATCTGATTTCAAAACACGTTTAAACTCCGAAACTACATTTGAAAGATCTTTAGGTTGAGCTTGGTGCACTGCTGATTCACTCACTACAAAGTCAAAAGAAGAAGCACGAAAAGGCAACTGCGCCATGTTCGCAATAGATTTAACACCCGCTGCTTTTGATATTTCAGGCGCTATATCTGTTTCAACAATCTCCAGCTTAACGTTCTGACCTTTAGCTTGTAACCATTTCCTTACAGCTGGGGCTAAGCGTTTAGAATTGTTTCCCCGCCCTCCGCCAACAACTAGCACTTTCACATGAGGCTTCTTTGTAAAGTGAATTGCACCGCCGATAACTGGAACAAAAGCGGCTTCATATGCTGGCCAAACAATATCCTTAACCCTAGACAAGTTGCCAAACAACGCTTCCCACCTTGCTTTTTTCTCTCCCCTAGTTCGCATTAGAAATTTTCCCTCAAATATCAACCAGCACCCTTATTGTCCAGATGCTACCGTCTTTCTTTACCGAACATTCGTGGTGCGTTACTGCTTTTACCGTTGTTCCACCGAGCTCGGGTTCCATGTCGCTGCCAACAGCGTAGCCTTTGAGCATCCACGTGCCGTTTTCCTGCTTTAAACTTGTGACTTTAAACTCCTTGAAGAACAACTCGCGGCTGTCACCCTCCGCAACAAGATCTCCAAGCGTAAACACAACTAGTTCTTCCAGTGTGTCTGCGTTTTCCTCTATTTCAACTTCTTCATCGTCTTTAAGTTTAGAAGTGTCGCAAATAGTGTGGAACATAGCTTGGCTAGCGTTTTCAATCGCTTCCTCTAGCTTGAAGCCATAAGCTTCAAAGAGGACGTCAACTTTGTGGTCTAGAAACTTGTACTTATCCATAAAAAAACAATCTCAGTCAATTAATAATAAAATTAAACGAGCAGTAAGTGTTTTAATCTTTGGTTAATAAATTACTTTATGGAAGCTTCATTTATGACAAAAGCGCATACATTCCTCAACTCCAGCGATGGAATAGCCTTAGCGCATAAGCACGGCGTGTCAGTTCCCTCAAAGCCAATTATTAGAAACAATGGCCAATACGACGCCCATGAGATTATGGACGTGCATGCCGTAATTAAAAAAACAGCGTCAGAAACGCCTATTGGGTGCATTGGAATAGTAAATGAACGTCTTTACGCTCATCATTTTGCTGAAAGAACGGATCCAAATTTAAAGCGATTTGCCGATGATTTAGCGACCAAAATGGGACTCCTGCGAGGAAAGGATATAAGTTGACTACTGCCGAAAGAAGGTTAAAAAAGTAAATAATAGATAAAAAAATATAGGGGTTGGAAAAAATGTTAGGTGGATTAGGCGGGATGAACCCCGGACAGATGAAAAAGTTAATGCAACAAATGGGCATTAAAAACACGGAAGTAAAAGCTACGCGGGTAGTGATTGAAAGTGAAGATGGAAACTTAGTTGTGGAAAACCCGCAGGTTACAATGATTGAAATGGGCGGACAAAAATCTCTTCAGGTAATTGGAGAAATCCAGCAACAAGCACCGGGCGAAAGCAGCAGCACAGGAAACAGTGGAAGCAAAACTGCTGAAAAGAGCGACGTTGAAATCGTGATGGAAAAAGCTGGCTGTAGCAAAGAAACAGCTGAAAAAGCGTTGAAAGAGGCAAACGGCGACATGGTAGACGCAATAATGATAGCTGAAAACAACAAGTAGGTGAAAAACAAATGGCAGCAGTTTCAAGAGCTACAGAAAGGCGTTTAAGACTAGTGACTTCAGCAGAGGCAACACAAATCGAACTTAGGAATTTCCTTGCAAGTGAAAAAGGTAAACTGATGGTCAAAAGTCATGGCTTTAGACGAGCGTTCATAGCAACACCGCGAAGGGTCAATGAAGCGCTTGCGGATTATGAAATAAACCTCCATCAGCTTGGCAGAAAAGGGTTGCTTAAACCAACTGGCTCAATAGAAATAACTCCCGGAGCTTTACTCGTTAGGCACTATAAAAAAATGAACCCAGAGCTCACAAGCCTCGGAGAAGCTATTGCAATAGAGCTACGCTTGAACCCGCGACACCAAGTTGGGTTCCCAATGTGAAAAAAGATTATACCCGTGTTTTCATTACGCAATTTTTATCTCCACTTCATCGCCTACTTTAAGCCCAGATGAATTAGCATTGCCAGCGTTTACTTCAAGCACGTACTTGGCATTTTGTTGCTGGTTAATTGGAACACAAACTGCTGCATTGCAGGGTTGCGCATTGCTTTCAATAAAAACAACCGTGCCACTATTTGAAATCCAAATTATGTCAAGCGGAAACTTCATGTCCTTCATCCAAAAAGGGTACTGCCCCTCAGTTTCAAACACGAACAACATTGCAGTTCCAACTGGCAAAACGTCGCGGTTCGAAAGCCCAGCTACGCGTTGCGCTTCAGTAGATGCAACTTCAACTTCAAAACAGTTTTGCTTTAGGCAAATCTCGTTCGCACTAGACCTTGGTAAAAACATAAAAACAATTACAGTAGCGAGCACTGCAACAACCAACACGAGCATAATTGAAAAAAACTTCATGGGAAAAAATCACGCGGCATTCAAAACATAAGGGTATTATTTGCTATTTAATTAACGGCAGCGCATTGAGTAAAATTATCAACAAAGTTAGTACAGCTAGTCCATTGGTAGTTGCTTTGGCGAGCTTGGGATTCTTTGGAAGCAACTGGTTAATTTCATCTGCAATTAAGTGGTGGCCATCTGTAATGAACAGCGGCAGTAAGTTGATGACTGAAAGTGCTAAGCTGAGTAGAACTGACCATTTTAGTATTTCGGCGAAGAAAGAGGCGATTGCGTATGGAATTGCATTTGCTGGAGCAGAGTAGGGTGAGATTTGTATTCCCATTTTTCCTTCGCTGTCCAAGTTTATTGGAATAATTCTACCGTCGAGTAGTTGAAGCGAAATAGTTTGTTCCATTCCACTAGCAGCATTTTTTAATTCTTTTACTAGGGAATCAATGTTAGGTGTGGAAACACCGTTAATGCCGGTAATTACGTCGCTTGGTTGAAGCAAACCATCAGCTGGAGAGCCAGCCGCAACAGAGGAGATTAAAACTCCAGAAACCATTGATGCAACTAGGGTAAACGCAATTGCTGAAAATGGTAGGAGTATAAGCATGGTGTAAAAGTTTGAAGCACTACCTGCAACGAGTATACGCCGCCTTCCTTCGATGCCATGCTTTGTAAATTGTTTTTCGTCCGGCTCTACAAAAGCGCCGATTGGTAGGAAGCCAAGTAACAGTACACCGGAGTTTTTCACCTTGAGTTTTTCAATGAAGAACAACACACCGTGAGCTGTTTCGTGGACAATTGCAATTAGGGCAATTGCAAAAATTGCTTCCCATGGCACTGTGACGCCTGGCACAACTGGCAACACACCTGCAGGTGTGCCTGGAATTGTTAAAATGTTAAAAGCGTTCATCGCAATTGATACAAATCCAATTCCAGCTAATCCGAACAACACGCCAACTGCTTGAAGTATAAGCGGGTTTGTAGGCACGCTAGTGGAAAAAGAAGCGACTGCAAATAAAAGCAAAATAAGAGCTAAATGAACAAGGAGCTTCTTTGGCGTTTTACGAAAGAGGAAAAACGAATAAATTGCGCCAAATCCAAAAGAGAGGCCAAAATCTGCAAGTGCATTTACAATCTTTGGATGTGTTTTGGCAATGTTTTTCATCAAGTCAA
>JAUYPK010000146.1 GCA_030697615.1 Microcaldota archaeon
CGCGGTTCAAAGCTGGAGCTAAAGTGAAGTAAAAAATAAGAGAAAAAATAGAAGAAGAAAATAAAAACTAAAAAAAAAGAATAAAAATAAAAGAGAAATTAAAAAAGAAAGGAAAAGGTAAAACTACTTCCTTTTCTTCACGATTTTGACATTTGCTGGAGTTAACATGATTTTATCCTCATCAATGCGGGCAATGTCGCCATTGATGCTTTGCGTGAATTTGCGCAAGTGCTCAACTGCCTGCTTTAGTTTAGCTGGATTGCGCGCAATTGGCGTAATGTTTAGTAGAACTAAATTTTTGTTGTTGAGTTCTTCTTCAACGATCTTTAAGTCGCCGTCTCCTTGGAGTGCGATTGGCTTTACGTAGAAGTCAGCGCGTTGGTGCATTACGTCCACTTCTTCAGCTTCAGCTGCGGACATGAACTCTTCTACGTTCATCTCGCGCCTTACTCCTAACATCCCTGACAAGTTTTGAAAAATTCCCATATATCCTAAAATCACCTTTAAAAAAAATCTATTATCTCTTACGAGGCGATAAATTAAAAACCTATCTTCGCAACGATTCCTCGCCACTCAACCTACCGGTCTATGGAACCAACGTATAAATTCGTTTTTATCTTAGTATATCCTAATAAGGTGCAAGTATTTTTATGGAGCCAACTTTTGATGAATTGTTGAACAAAGGCGACGCTATTTTCAAAGACAAAAGCGTCCTCTCGCCGCATTACGTTCCGGAGACACTTCTACACCGCGAAGCAGAGCTGCGCAAAATAATGTCCTGCCTCGCACCAGCATTACAAGGCAAAAAACCCTCCAACACCCTTATTTACGGAAAAACAGGCAGCGGAAAGTCTATTTGCGCAAAAAGAGTCTTACAGAAGCTCTATGACCAAAAAGAAGCTTCAGTAAGTGGTGTTTACTTGAATTGCAGGGTGTATGATTCGCGTTATAAAATAGTGCAAAAAGTAGTTTCTGATTTTGACGCAGATGTTGCAAAGACGGGTCATTCTTTTTCAGTGCTTTACGAAAAAGTGATTGACAAACTTGAAACCGAATCTAAGCATTTAGTGCTTGTGCTTGACGAGATCGATGTTGTGAAAGATTTGGACACACTGGTTTACACGCTTACAAGGGCTAACGACGACTTGAAAGCAGGTAGCATTTCGATGGTTGGCATTTCCAACAAAGTTACCTTTAAGCAGAAACTAGACGCAAGGAGTAGGAGTTCGTTGTGCGAAGAGGAAATTGTATTTCCACCTTATAACGCGTTGCAGCTGGAAGCAATACTTTCGCAGCGTGTACCTCTTGCTTTTCGCGATAATGTGCTTGAACAAAGTGGTTTGAACATAGCTGCTGCAATTGCAGCTGGGGAGAGTGGCGACGCTCGTTATGCGTTGACTTTGTTGTTGAAGGCTGGTGAGTTGGCGCTTTCTCGTGGGATGAAAAAGGTTAGTGATAAGGAAGTTGAAGCTGCTAGGGTTGCTGCTGATGAGGATAAGGCGCGTGAATTGATATCTTCTCTTCCAGAGCACCTTCAGTTGGTGTTGTATTCGCTTGCTGTTGTTTCTCAAGACGTTCAGTACAAGCGGCTTGTTGAAGATGACGATGGTCAAAAGCTGTTCTTTTCAGGTGAGGTTTACGACCGCTATTCTGCAATGTGTAAGAAGATGGGTAAGGAGCCGCGCAGTGCAAGGTGGTACCGTGAATATTTGCACGAGTTGGAAACGCTTGGCTTGCTAATAAGTGTGCATTCTGGAAAGGGGATTCGTGGCCAAGCTACGTTGATCAAGCCAGTTTACCCTGCTGATAAAATCAGGAAAGTAATTGAAGAGAACTTGAAGTGAAAACGTTGTATTTTTAAGCTTGTAGTTGGTAGTTATTGTTAATGAAGAAAAAACAGAAGAAGCACTCATTTCATAATAAATTCTTAATTAGTTTAGTTTTAGTCGTAGCAATCGGCGCAATACTTACAACCACTAATGCAGCTAGCGTAATTGGAAACGTGCTGTACTTTCAAAGTGCGGCTATTGTCACTTGTATTGATAGCGATGGTGGAAACAATACTAGAAGTTTTGGAAGTATTACGTTGGTTAACCTGTTTTCAAATGGTACCATATCATCTAATGTGGTTCAACAAGACTATTGTTCAGGTAGTTTTATTTCTGAGTACTATTGTGTAAGTAATAATAATGGTACTGTTAATGGCACTCGAGAAGTTTATCCGGGTGCGGGTTACGGAAACTATTATGGCAATTGTTCCAATGGCTGTTCAAGCGGTGCATGTAATCCAAGTAATCCAAGTACCCCGATATGTACTGACACTGATGGGGGAATAGTGAATGGAACAGCTGGCACTGTGACAGTTTCTTCAGATACTTTTTCAAGTAGCATATCTGACCGATGCGATGATTCAAGAAGGCTTTATGAATTTAGCTGTTCAAGTCCTACTGCGTCTTCAATTACTACTACTGTGATAACCTGCGGCCTAGGTGGTAGTTGTTTAAATGGAGCTTGCGTTGGTGGTTCGATTGCTTCGAATCTATTTATTTGTACTGATAGTGATGGAATTACTCGTTTAGCGAATGGAACTACTATTTTTGGAGTGATAAATACGACTGTTTATGGTTCAGTAAATTTAACTAACGCTTCTTCAGGTACGTTGCTAAGCTCTAGTTTCGATTCTTGCTTTAACTCAACTTATGTAAACGAAAACTATTGTTTGGCTAGTTCAGCTCAAAATACTAGTATCTCTAGAACAATTAGATTTCCCTGCCCATCTGGAACAACTTGTTCAGCTGGTAGGTGTGCGCCGGTTTCTTTAACTTACACTTGCCGCGACACTGACGGTGGCGCGTTGCCAAGCATTAGAGGCAACGTTACAATTACACGTTCTTCAGGCGCGCCAACAATAGGCGTAGACACTTGTGTTAATTCAACTTATGTTGGTGAGTATAGTTGTTCGAATAGTACTGCTTCTAGTTTAACGTATGGGGCGCGGCGTTGTTCAAGTGGCCAAGCTTGTAGAAACGGCGCTTGCACTTCGACTGTTAGATATACTTGCACTGACACTGATGCAACAAACGCAAATAACGCTGGTTATGTCACAACAACTTCTCCAACTGGTACAGCTAGAGAGTCATTTGACCGTTGTTTAGATTTAACGCACGTAACTGAATACCGTTGTTCGCTTCCAACAGCTTCAAGCGCCACTTCGTCTACAGTAACCTGTTTAGCAGGTAGACGGTGCTTAAACGGCGCTTGCACTACCGTTACTTACGCGTGTAGAGATAGTGAAATTGGTAGTTTAAACGCAACTTCGAATCTTACGACGGCCGGCAACGTTACAGTTACGCCGTCAATTGGTTCGCCTGTTGTGAATTTAGATTCTTGTGCCGGTACTGGAAGCGTTAGGGAGTATACTTGTGCGTCGCCTACTGCGTCAAGATCAACTGGCAGTACAGTAGCTTGTCCAAGTGGAACAACCTGCTCAAGCGGACGTTGTAGCTAACTAGTTTTTTTCTTTTTTTCAGTGTGTCTAGTTTTTAAATTTTCACTGCGTAGCTTGCAAGGGGATTATTTCTCCGCCCAAAAGTGCATAGATAGGCGGTAAGGCATTAACAACCACGCGAGCCAAAAGCGTTATTAATTCCTTTTCTTCTCTTTTATCTTTAATGGAGGCTTTGAAGTACGATTCTCTGGGGAACTGTCGGGTTACCTTAAAGACTGGCTTTGAGTTCCTCTT
>JAUYPK010000114.1 GCA_030697615.1 Microcaldota archaeon
GCATCGATGGATAAAACAACTGCGCAACATGCGAAACATCTTCGCCCCTACCGGCAATTTGCAGTGCTCTTCTCGTGCGGTTTTCAGTGTGATGCTTTGCAACAAGAAGAACTTTTTTCCAGTATTCAGAATTATCAAAATGTTCCTTGTGCCAAACAACTTCTACCTTGGACATATCCAAACCACTAGCTTTCCAAACTTCAAGAAAGTATTTTCCAACAACGCGGATGTTTTCTAAGTCGCCTTCCAATTTCTCGTTAATCCACGCAAACGAATCCGCAAGTAAAAGTTTGAATTTTACGTTGGCCTTAAGTAAATCCTTCAATAAAAGCGGGCGGTAAATTCCAACTGGTAAATGCGCCAATCCAGACGGCTCAAAACCATCATAAGCAACGAGCTTACCCTTAGTTTCCACTAAGTTAACCAGTTCAGCTTCAGTGACAATCTCTTGGCTAATTCCTTTTAACAACTGCAAACGGGTTTGTGAGTCCATTTTTACATCATTAGAGTTTTAAACAGTGGAATTTAAATCACTTGGCGAAGAAGATTTATCCAATGGCTGAAATGTTTATCCCCGAAAAAATAAGAAAACGCGGCAGCTTAAGGTACTTTAAAACGCCTTCAGGAAGCCACGTAATTGTACTGCCCACTTGTACGGTTCCTTTAGAGCACTTAGTTAGAGAAAATTGGTACGGCGGGGAAAATGTTGGAAATTTTAGACAAGTCAAAAAAATAACACACGTCCAAAATGGCGCGTTGCTAAAGGATTCCAAAGGAAACCCCACGGAGTTATATGTAAAATCGCCCGAACGCGAGTTCAATATAGATAGTGGCAGCATACATGGCATTTGGAGGGATATACTAGACGTAGAAAATTTTAAATCACACGTATCTTTAAAGGGAGAAACTAGAGTTGAAAAACAAGCAGTATGGGAAGCTAGAATTTTGCTAGGGCTTGCACAAAATGGAATAAATGCAGAAGAACCACAAGCAATTGTAATTTATCCAGGCGGAAACCGCGAAGTTATAACAAAAGGAAAAGAAGGAATAGCATTTGCTTTTCCTGAACAGATTAAACGATTAATACGCGTAGCACGGAGTAAAGGTTTTACCCCAGATGATCTTCACTCTGGAAATGTCATCTCAGATGAAGATGATAACCATTCTATTATTGATGTTAACCGCTGGACGTGGCCGCCATTTACAAACGAATACAAAAAAAGGCTAATTACCGCAGTTGGAGAAGAAATTAAACGACAAAAAAGAGAAAAATAACCCAAAAAGTAAAAAATGCTCAAAGCGGCTTTTCCATCAGCAAAACGTGCTTCTCGCCTAGCTTTTTCTCAGTTTTTCCCTTTGAAATAAACCCAAGCGAAGAATAAAGCTTAATTGCAACTGCGTTATCATCAGCAACCAAGAGAAAAACTTTTGCACAACCCGCTTTTTTTGCCTCTTCAACTACTTTTTCAAGCAGCTTCTTTGCAATTCCCTTTCCCCGATGCTCTTCAAGCACAGCTAAACCCATCAATTTACACAGGGATGCATTTTCTGGTGTTTCTGGAATAATTTCAAAATCAGTAAAACCAACCGTGTTACTGTCGAGCTTTGCAACTAAGTATTTAACGTTGCGAGTTGAAGTACGCCGCTTTATTTCGTCAAATGAAAAGTTGGCATAAGGAAAAAACTGCTTTGTAAGCACTGTAAGCGTATAAAAGTGCCGTGAATCTGCTTCACTTATTTCAATGTCTTTGTTCAACTTGCGTTTACACCTTTTTCCCAATCAGCGTTAAAAATTTCGACAAACTTACCAGCAACTTCCGCGTTTTGGATTTTAACGCTTGCTTCGCGGTTTAAGTTAAAAGAATGAAAAGTCCAATTGTTACTCCCTACAATTACCGTTTCACCGTCTATTATGATGAACTTTGAATGCGTAAGCGAAAAAGAAGATGATCCCCACTTTACTTTTACTCCCTTGGCAAGCAACTCGCGGCTCTTTGGAAAATTAGAAGAAATTGACCCCTCTAAAATTACCCTAACGTCAACTCCCCTCGCAACTGCAGCTGCAAGTTCATCTTCAAGTGGCTGCGAAGAAAAGGTATACACTTCCAATTCAATAGAATTACGCGCGTTTCGCACCATGTTTTCAAAAACGTTTTGGCTCCCTGGAGAAAAAATAGGCTCAACATAAGTAACACCTACAATTGCAGGGCGCGCAGTGAAAAAACCAGTGAAAGAAGAGTCAACTAACGCAAGGGAAAACCCCAATGCAATTCCAATTACAAACGCAACAAAAAGCGGCTTCATTTTTAGTCGTTATCCCGCATAAATTTGTCAACGTCAATATTTTTCTTCTTATCGCTTCTGCCTTTCCGGTAAATGTAAACACATAGAATTACAAATGCAAATGAAAGGAGTAAAGCTAATTCAGCTAAGTTAAAAACATTAGAGCCAAAAATACCACCCGTGAACAATCCAGTTTGTGAAGATTTAGCCCCTACTGGGGAAGAACCAGAAGCATTTTGCAAAAATTGAAACCCGCTTTGCGCCTTGTTCAATGCATTTTCAGCTTCACTTACATTCAACGCGCTTGCGTAAAGGCTAGCTTCTTGCAAAGAACGGTTAACCGCATCAAGCTCATTTGAAAAATTAGAAAAATTTCCACTGGGATTAATCACAAAAGGAGTTATTTTAATGCTGTTTTTCACTTCATTAAGCTTCTTTTCAGCCTCTGCAACTTGGGCTAAAACCTGGGCTGCTTTTTCTTCCAGTTCACTAAGTGGAACAAGTTCTAAACTTGAATTAACAACTACTTGATCAACATAAGGATAGCCAGTTGAAGGAGCTGCGAAAAGAACCTTGACGCTTTTTAACAAGATTGAGCCTTCAACACAAGTTGAGTTACGCACAATACAAACCATGGAAAACCGCAAGTACCTAGATTGTTTTCCATCAACTTCAAAAGAAATCGCAGACCCTTCGCCTTTCAAAGTGGAAAGCTTTACAAAAACAGTTACGTTGGAACTCTTCAACCCATTCAAGCTAGCAAACGGTAAGTTAAGCGAAACAAGCAAGTCCCGACTATAGTTGTGCCCAGGAAGTACAGTGGAAAAATCGACGTTTCCACCAACATCCACATACGAAGAAGGAATGGCTGCATTTACGTCGCGCGTTTCAACATCTTCAAAAACTTGTCCACTGACAAAATTAGAAAATAGTAAAGCAACGCCACCAATTAGCAGCAAATATAGGAGAAAATTAGAGATGTTTAAAGATTTTCCTTGGCTAGAGTGAGCAGACATAAAAACGAATCACTAACAACAATGAAAACAAAACTAGTTAAAAAACACATGTGGTTTCCAACTCAAGCTCGCGCTTGGCTACTTGGCTGCATTACGCTTCGCTGCAACGGCTTGGCTTGTAATCGTAAATTTAGATTTCCTTCAAACCGCCTAACTGGTAAACGCACTTGGAGCCTAGAAGCAACACTGCGCGTTTCAAGAGGAGGCCTCAAACTACGCGGAGAAGCTACGCGGTTTCGGCTTGCCATTAAGTCAAGCAACTGCCTTCGCTGCAAGTGACGTGCTACAACAACTCGGGTTTCTGGTCGTGAAACAGCAACGGCATTACTGCCAACGGTATACCCTAATGGTTTGCCAGCCGTGTCAGTTAATTGCCGGCGTATGCTTTCAGTTGCAAGTAATTTAACAAAATGATGCGCTGCAGATTGCCAGTCATTTGCCCTATCTATCTCATTCACTTGCATTGGAGTAGTAACTAAGCCGCCAATAACTGGAAGAAGCCCAAGCCAAAGCGAAGGGTTCAAAGCAGCTATTCTCTTAGGGTCATTCTTTATTCGCGGAACACCTGGAAACAATTTACCCATGTTAAGTTTCGTGTATTTCTACGCTTATAAACCTATTTTGCCTAACTTGATTGAGCTGAGATATAACATGCAATTTTCAAAAGTGTGCCTTGTTTTCGACGCAATGGAAGAAACCGCATCGCGACTAGCGTTAACCGACTTACTTGCCAAACTTTTCAGTGAAACTGACAAAACTGAAGTAAAAAAACTAGTCTACCTATGCCAAGGCCGCATTTCACCCCAACACACTGGAATAGAACTGGGAATGGGAGAAAAACTCGCCGAACAAGCAATTTCACTTGCGTCAGGCGCAAAAGCGGAAGAAATTGAAAAACTATACAAAAAAAGCGGCGACTTAGGCAACACCGCACAAGAAGTACTTGCAAAACGAACACAGCACAGCTTAACGCAACACGAACTAACAATTGCAAAAGTGTATGACAACTTTTACAAAATCGCAACAATAAGCGGACAAGGAAGCCAAGACACTAAAATAAAACTACTCGCTGAACTACTTGTAAATTCAGCTGAAACAGAGCCAAAAACAATAATCCGCTTCGTAACTGGCCGACTAAGACTAGGTACCGCAGACGCCACTATTCTAGACGCGCTTTCAGTGTTAAAAACAGGGACAAAAGAACTACGCCCATCACTTGAACGCGCTTACAATTTAACTTCCGACCTTGGATTAATCGCAGAGATTTTCTACAAAGATGGTTTAACCGGAATTGAAAAAATAATCCCAATCCCATTAAATCCAATTAGGCCAGCGTTGGCAGAACGCCTCGCAGACGCAGCGGCGATTATAGAAAAACTTGGCGAATGCGTCGTCGAAGCAAAATACGATGGCTTCCGCCTCCAGTGCCATAAAGACGGAGATAATGTGGCGATTTATTCACGCAAGCAAGAGCCAATGACGCACATGTTTCCAGACCTAGTACAAGCAATAAAACAGCAAGTCAAGGTAAAAACCGCCATTTTTGAAGGCGAAGCAATTGCATTTGACGAAGACACTCAGAGCTACCTTCCATTTCAAACCACTATTACTCGCAAGAGAAAACACGGTGTAAGCGCAAAAGCAAAAGAAATTCCACTAGTCCTATTCGCTTTTGAACTCCTTTACGCAGATGGCATAGATTACACGCAGAAGCCGTTTCACGAGCGAAGGCAAAAACTTGAAAAAATAATTAAAAATGGTAAAATAATCCAGCACTCTAAAATCATAACCGCAAAAACACCAGAGCAACTACAAATCTTTTTCGACGAATGCGTTGCTAATGGATTAGAGGGAATAATCGCAAAAGACGTCAACGCTCTTTACATAGCAGGTGCAAGGAAATTTGCATGGATAAAGCTAAAACGCTCCTACCAAGGCAACTTAGCGGACACAATCGACGCTGTAGTCGTAGGATTTTATCGCGGTAAGGGTAAACGAACTGAATTCGGTTTTGGCGGGCTCTTAACCGCAGTTTACGACGACGAATCAAACACTTTCAAAACAATTGCCAAGGTAGGCACAGGCTTTACAGAAGAGCAAATGCAGTGGTTTAACGACACGCTTTCAAAAATTGCAGTGAAAGAAAAGCCTAAAAATGTAGAAAGCAACATTGAGCCAGACTTATGGGTAACACCGCAACTAGTTGTAACACTCACAGCAGATGAAATCACCCGCTCGCCAACACACACTTGTGCAATGAAAAATGTAGAAGGACTTGCACTACGATTTCCGCGCTTGACGCAAATTAGGGAGGATAAAAACGCAACTGACGCAACAACTGAAAAAGAAATAGTAGATTTATTTAACTTGCAAAAGAATATACAATTAAGGGACGCTTGAAAAAAAATGGAAGATAAAAACATTTACGAAACGCTTGACGAAATTCACAACTATTTGCGCAAACATGAAGGCAAAATAACTGGAAAGGAATTACAACCAGCTTTGGAGATGTTAAAGGCGCATTTTGAACAGCACTTTCCAATGACGTTGGAAGAGAAGAAAGCGTTTGACTTGTTGTTTGAAAAACTTTCATATCACGACAACGGCAAAGGCGCATTTCCCGCACTTGCTTTTCTCTTGGCGGCGGTTGAATTTAACAAAATTGGCAAGCTTGACACGTTGAAAAAAATCGGCGAATATGCAAAGCGACTTGTAAAGGAACTAACGCCACGCGTGTGGGAATATCAGGAAATTGTACTTGCGCCGTTGCAAAAAATTAACAATGCTTGCCGCGATGTGGAAAGCTTTCTAAACCCAAGAATAACAAAGACTTACGAGTACGAAATCAAGGCAAGCACAATGACGGAAAACGAAAAACAAATGCTACTAGAAGAAATCAAGAAAATAGCTGAAAAATAAATAGAAAACAGATGGAGAAAAAAAAAGAAAAATGGTGGAAAAAAGAAATGGAACAGTTCATGCGAGAAATGCACGGAATTTACACTAAAGTAAATCAAACTGAACAGCACGGCGCGTTTTACCAGCAGGCCTACCGAATCACTACCGATGCAATTGTAAGGAGACTTATCGCTCAGAAAGCAAGCAAAGAAGAAATTAAACACGCGCGTACTTTCCTCAACCAAGGCGGATACTCGGAAACAGGAGAATCAATAGCAAAATTCGCGCTAACTTATCACGCTGCACTTAAAATGAAAGAAGCTGGCAAAGAACACATGTTAGATAAAATTAACGAAAATGTAAAGGCACTTGCAGAAAGAGCTCGTACAAAATACACTCGCAGCGGCCTTGCTGGCTCAAGTGCAGTGCTTAACCCAAGCCAACACATATCTAGCAATGTTGCCAATGCACGCGCTTTCTTAAAAAAACAAGGATTAGAAGAACTAAAAGCAGACATAGCTGCCAGTGACTTAACAGACACTAAAAAGCAAGAACTACACGGATATTTAGATGCTGAATAAATCAAAACCAAATATTGGTTGATAAAATAAAGAAGATAGGTAAAGCTAAATAAAAAAAGATGTGAAACAATCAATGCAAAAATTCTTTAAACAAATAAGAACTCTTGAAGAACAAAGTGGAAAGCAAAAGCTATATCCACTGTTTAACACAGCACGTAAATTTGCAGTTAAAGCAGTTGTTCGGGAACTCCAAAAAAGAGGCCTTAGTCAAGCCGAAGTAGAAGCAGCAAAACACTTTTTGAAAATTGGCAGATATGATAAAAAAGGAATAGCTAAAAGTACTGACGGACAAGTATTTTTAGCTGCCCTCAAATTAAAACGAAACAATAAACTAGACATATTGAAACACATTCAATCTGCTACCCTGTTTTTATCGCGTGAAGCAGGAAAAGCTAAACTAAAAGAACTAGCACGTAATCCACTAGTACAAATGAATACAGACGCCCTAGGCGGCGAGCAGTTTCTAAATAAAACTCAAGGTCTAGACCAAGATATCGAAAACAGCACCGTTGCAGAAAAAGATAAGAAAAAACTATTACGATACGTACGAGGAAAATAAAAAATGTACAAACAAGCAATCATTGTTAGAAGTGACTTGGGAATGGGTAAAGGAAAGCTAGTTGCACAGGGAAGCCATGCTAGCTTGCAGGCGTACATGAAGTGCGACGAAGAAACCCGCGATGAATGGTTTGACCAAGGTAGCAAAAAAATTACTTTGAAAGTAGACGGCGAAAAAGAACTAGTTGAACTCTTCGACAAAGCGAAGAGACGCAAACTTGCAGCTTCACTTATTAGAGACGCTGGCCACACGCAAGTTGAACCAGGCACGCTCACAGCAGTTGCAATTGGACCAGCTGAAGAAGACGAAATAGACGTTATAACTGGAAAGTTGAAACTATTGTGATAAGAAATGAAGAAAGAAACTTGGTTTGTTTTGGAAGAAGTTCCAGGCGCAAATTCGCTAGTTACGATTGAAGCGGTCAAAGCATGCGCAGATGCGGATAAACTTTTTAACGCGCTTAACTGTGGAACACGAAAAGCAATTATCAAAGGCGAACGCGGGCAAGAAGATTGGATCTTTGTAAAAGAATACGTTTCCACTGCCGCAAACGGAATTTTCAATAAAATCTTAACCGATATAAAATGGGGCTTTTGGATTAGCGAAAGTATTGAAAAGAAAAGCAAGGAGCTAATGCAACACTCAGAACAACTAGGCCAAACTGACTTTTCAAAACGTCCCAATGCTGAGCTTGGCGAAGAATTTCAACAATGGGAAGATATCCGCCGACAATGCCACCAGTTTGGCATGCCTTGGAATGTGGTTGAATTTGAAGACCAACTAGTTTCCAAGCACCTCAAAAAATATTTGGAACAAAAAATAAAACAGACAAAAACTGGTTTGAATGTGGCAAGCGTTTTTTCTGTTCTAACAATGCCGACGAGAAAAAGCTACGGCCAACGCGAAGAAGAGGAATTACTTGAAATTGCACTAGCCGCTAAACGCAGCGAAAATATTGAAAAAAAACTTGAAGCGCATTGGAAAAAATACTGCTGGCTACCTTACATGTACGAAGGTCCAGCTTGGGACAAGACATACTTTGAAGAAATCCTCCAATCACTAACAAAGCTAAATGAAGCAGAATTACAAGAAAAA
>JAUYPK010000121.1 GCA_030697615.1 Microcaldota archaeon
GTGAAAAAACAGCGCGGCTTTAAGTTTTCAACGATTTTTGGAGTCATTTACGCTTTATTCGGCTTGGCAACTGTTTTCCGCACAATAAACACAACCGATTCTTTTCTACAGACAACTATGTACACTGGAGCAATTGGCGCACTGCTTGGACTCATACTCATATTCGCCAGCGTAAAGGCAAAGAAAGAAGATGTTGAAGAGGAAATGGAAGAGGAGAAGCCAAATCCCTTCCAGGAACTACGCAGACAAAAAGCGCAAGAAGCAATTGCAGCGCAAAGCTAAATTATAAGAAATAACTATAACCAGCATTATACTAACCACCATTATACAAAGAATTAGATGCAACGCAGTACGCTGCCATGTGGATAAATGGACTGCCTTCGTCGGCGCCAACAACTTTCCACTTCTTCATAATAAGTCTTGACAATAGATTGCATAAAAGCTATTCGCTAGTTGTTAAGAAGAAAAAAGAAAGAAACAAAAAAGGAGAAACGAATGAGGAGATGAAATCATTCTACGTCCATTTCTAGTTCGACTTCGCCGGTTCCGCATGGGATGGTTTGGCCGATGATTATGTTTTCGGTTATTCCGCGGAGTTTATCCTCTTCGCCGCGTATACATGCGTTGGTTAAGTGTTTCGCTGTTTCTTCAAAAGCTGCACGTGCAAGCACGGAGTCTTTCTTTCCTGCTAGTCCGTGGCGGCCGATGCTTTCAATTAATCCCTTAGACGTCATTGAATCGGCGATTAACATAATGTGGCGCATGTCAACATCCATGTCCTGTGCGTCCATGACTTTGAGAAGTTCAACAATAATGGCGTTGCGGCCAGCTTCGATGCCGAGGACGCGCGAAATTTCAGCTACGTCGTTGGTTGTTGTGCGGCGCGTGTCAACTGCTTCGATTTTAAACACTTCTTGTAAATTACTCCCTTCAGTTGCAAGGGTATATTCACTCCCTTCTTTTTCAATTATAATTGCACGGTTAATGCCTTCAATTCCCTTCAATAGAACGGTACGCAGCCGGTTGGTGATTTTCCTCACGTTGCGCAGCGTGTCAACTTTTGGCTTGACTGTAATTGTTTTACCGCCTTGACCTTCGTAAGGCGCCACTAGCTTAATTTTTTCAACTGCGCTTTCAATTGAAATCGCGTGTTCTTTAAGCATTTCTTCGTTGAACTTAATTTGAATAGCTTTCTTTTCAAAGTCTTCACGTACTTCCGCGACTTTTTCCAACGTAACTTGTTCAATTTCAGCTGCGATTTGCTTAGTTCTAGCGTAATCTTTGTTAAACGGCGCTTTCAAGTATACTTCCATAACTGGCTTCTTTGGAGTTTTGCGGCCGTCGACGATTTCAACTAAACGTGTGAAGCCAAGCTGTGCTAGAGACGCGACTCCAGCGTAGTGGAAAGTTCGAAGCGTCATTTGTGTTCCTGGTTCGCCGATGCTTTGCGCTGCAAGGACTCCAACTGGTTCCCCATAGGCTATTTTTTTACCGTTAGTTATGTCAAGTGCATCGTCGCCGTATTTGAATTGAATTACCCTACCTTCTGCATCCCTTACGGATAAATCTCCTTTTACAATGAAGTCTTGAATTGCATTTACTAATCTGCGCTGCATGTAACCAGTTTTTGCTGGGTTAACTCCCTTGTCAACTACTGAATCCCTGCCTCCAGCTGCGTGGAAGAAGTACTGCACTGGAGTTAAACCATCTTTAAATGACCGATCTACAAAACCCCTTGCTTGGTCGCTTAAATCCCCTTTTCGGAAGTGGGGTAAAATCCTTGACTTGTAACCTGAAGTGGCACGTTTTCCACGAATAGCCTGTTGACCGACAAGAGCCGCCATTTGAATAACGTTTATCTTACTTCCACGTGCTCCTGCATTAGACATCATCAATGCAGAGTTTACGCTAAGTTCCTTGCCTCCTGCGAGTGTATCCCTGTGCTTAATGTATTGGCTTGTTAATTTATTGCAAGCTGAACGAGCTTCTTCAAGCACTTCCATAATCTGTTCCTCTAGGGTTTCACGAAGTGTTTTTCCAGGTTGACGTTCAAGCGTCTTTTTCCTGTACTTTGAAATCACCATGCGAACTTTCTTGCGTGACTCTTTTACGATTTCCGCAAGTTGCTTCTGTGCAATTTCATTTAGTGAATAATCATCAAGTGAAAGCGACAAACCGAATAGTTTTACAATTGTTGACGATATGCGGGTTGCTTCATCTATATACTTCCTCACAGTATCTGCGCCGTAGTTTAAAAATAGTTCACGTACAATTGCGTTTGAAACCTTACTGTCGATTGTTCCTTCTATAAGTTGACCTTTCCTTATAACCGTTTTTGTCTTTGACCGATTTATAAATTCAGCGGAGAAATCCGGCGGGAAGATCATCGAATATAACGCTTGGCCAGTTATTTTCTTTCCCTCTATTGATTTTTCAATTTGGCTTTGGCTTAATATCTCAAACGCTTCGTCCCTGTCAAAAGAATAGTCAAAATTTGTAAGCAAGTACAACCCACTTAAATGATCCAAAGAAGGTGAAATCAATGGCTTACCGTGGCGAGGTGAAAGAATTTGGCCTTGTACTTTCATGAGTATTTCAGCTTCGCTTTGTGCCTCTTCATTTTGCGGCACGTGGACGTTCATTTCATCTCCATCGTAGTCAGCGTTGTAAGGCGCACAGTCAGCCACGTTGAACCTAAACGTTTTACCTGGAAGGATTTTCACTTCGTGGCACATCATTGATACCCTGTGCAGTGAAGGTTGACGGTTGAAAATAACTAAGTCGCCGTTTATAAGTTGACGTTCAATTTGGTAACCTGGCGTTATTTCCTTGAGCACTTCTTCAAGGTTTGCAGTTGTAAGTTTTTTCCTGCGATTATCTGGCCTAATCACGTAGTTTATTTTTTCAGGGCTAACTCGCACAAAATTCTTTATGATTTCCAAATTCCATTCAGTTACACTTACAGGTATAGTTAACTCACTTGCAATTTCCTGCGGTACCCCTAACTGGTTAATTGAAAGAGTTGGATCTGGAGAAATTACGGTTCTTGCAGAGAAGTTGACACGTTTTCCACTTAAATTGTAACGGAACCTACCTTCTTTTCCTTTTAAGCGTTGGAACAACGTTTTAAGTTGCCTACCGCTCCTGTGACGTGCAGGTGGAATTCCAGCTGTTTCGTTATCGTAGTAAGTTACAACGTGGTATTGCAAGAGTTCCCATAAGTCTTCGATTATTAACTGCGGCGCACCTGCATCTATGTTTTCGCCGAGTCGCTGGTTAATGCGGATAATGTCTACAAGTTTGTGCGTTAAGTCATCTTCACTGCGCTCTCCGGTTTCAAGTGTAATTGAAGGCCTGACGTTTACAGGTGGCACTAGTAAAACGGTTAGCACGGCTAGTTCTGGGCGAATTGCAACGCCGAGTTGCTTGAGATCTTGGTCTGGAATTCTTTCGAGGCGTTCACGCGTTTCGTTTGGCAAAAGTTTTCTATCGCCTTCGTAGTAGTTGGTTGGCTTGACGAATTTAATCACTACTTGTTTTTCGCTGCAATGTGGACACTGCGCCGCGCGCTTGACGCTTTCTAAGTCAGTTGCGTTTGTCATTACCCTTGAACACTTGCGGCAAACTGCTTTTAGTAATTGGTAGATCATTTTGCCAAATCCAACGTGTACAACTGGACGAACTAGTTCAATGTGCCCAAAGTGGCCAGTGCATGACTTCATTCGACCGCCGCAGCTCTTGCATTTCAAACCAGGGTCGATTACGCCAAGCCTCTGGTCAGCTAAACCGCCTTGGATTGGGTAGCCATCTTCATCGTAAGTGTCTGGGACAGTGATTTTGACAGAACTCATTTTCCTGACCTGTTCAGGGGAAAAGACTGAAAATTCAACTTTTTCAATTAAACGCATTTTTTATTCACACCAAAATTTTTGACATTTATTTATCTTAAGATTTTTTTAACTTATTTTCACCGAGGTACGGTTTTGAAATTGCACCAAGCAATTTCTAACCCCGCTTACTTACTACGCTTGTGACTTGAGTTTTAACTTTGGAAATATGCCGATGCTTTTCATTTCGTCCAAGAGGAGTTTAAACGCGTAGCTCATTTCAACGTCTTGCACGTCGCCGCTTTCGCACAATGGGCAGTAGCGCCTGTTCTTGTTCTTGTCATGCACTGCAAGTGAACCGCAATCGCCGCACACTAGCTCAGTTGTTTTATCTGAAGAGTCAATCATTCTTTCTTTTAAGAGGGACGCTGCGCCGTATCCAATAAAGCAGTCCCTTTCCATTTCTCCTAACCGGAGACCACCTTCTCTTGCACGTCCTTCTGTTGGCTGGTGGGTTAACATTTGAACTGGCCCACGTGAACGCGCGTGCATTTTCAGCGAAACTAAGTGGTGTAACCGTTGGTAGTAAATTACGCCGATGAAAATCTTTGCTTTTAACATTCTCCCGCTAACTCCGTCGTATAGCGTTTCAACTCCAGCTGGGTGGAATCCGTTTTCCATTAGTGACTGTTCAAAGTCGCTTTGTTTTTGACCGCGGAAAGACGTGCCGTCTTTTAAGTTGCCGTCAATACAAGCTGCTTTTGCGCCAAGCATTTCAAGCAAATGGCCAGCGGTCATTCTACCCGGAATAGCATGTGGGTTAATCATTAAGTCTGGCACAACGCCGTCTTTTGTAAATGGTAAGTCAGCTTGGTCTGCAAGTAAGGCAATGACTCCTTTTTGCCCAAAGCGTGAAGCGAATTTGTCCCCAATTTCTGGAATATTAGTCTTCCTTACCTTTATTTTAACGAACCTATTTCCAGACAAAGTTTCTGATACCATTACACTATCTACAATCCCTTCTTCGTTTGACCTAACTGTAAGTGAACTTTCCCTGCGTTTCTCGGTTTCAACGTCCAATGCACTGATTTCTTTTAAGAAGCGAGGCGGCGAAGTTTTGCCAACCAATACCGAGTTTGCCTCTGCTGGTTCCTCTGGAGAAATTAACCCAGTTACGTCGAGTTTTGAATAAGCTTCTGGCCCAAGGTAACCCTGCGCGTATTCTTGTGGAATTTCAAAATTGTCACGTTGGCCGCCGGGATACCTGCGCTCTTCGTTTTCATAAGTGCGTAGGAAAACGCTCCTTCCGAGGCCACGGTCAACTGCGGATTTGTTAAGTACAATTGCGTCGTTTATGTTATGTCCAGCGTAGGAAAGCACTGCAACTACGAAGTTCTGGCCACTTGAACGGCGGTAAATCCCAAGTGCATCGTAAACATCAGTTTGGACAATGGGGCGCTGCGGGTAGTAAAGCAAGTAACCACGAGTCTCTGAACGTAGGTTGAAATTAGACGCATATAACCCTAAGCTTTGCTTCGTGTGCTGGCTTGCCATTAACACTCTTGGCGCCATGTTATACTCAGTAAACGGCACTTGGCTAGACGCAAAACCAAGAATTGCAGCTGGATCAATCTCAAGATGAGTATATACACGTTCTTCGTTTTTCAAATTTTCCAAAGACATTGCAATAAAAGTATTTTCCTCTTCTTCTGCATCTAAGTATTCAACAATTCCTTGTTTTAACAACTCAACCCAAGTTAATTCACCACTGTTTACTTTTTGCAAGTGTTCAGGCGTAAGCATTGGTTTGTTATTCTTAACAACAATTAACGGCCGCCTACTCCTACCTTCATCAGTGTTGATGAAAACTTCGTCAGTTGTAGAGTAAAAAGCAACATTGACTTGAGGGTCAAGTTGACCTTGCCTTCTCTTTTCGCGTAGTTCCCTTGCAACTTTTTCGCCATTGTCACTAAAGCCAACAAACCTACCATTGATGTACACGCTGCTCTTGTCCATTTTAATTGAAATTCCAAATTGCTTCAACGCATCTTCAACTTGCTTTTCACCTGCACCGTTTGTAACTTCACAGAACAAAGCTAAGTTTTTCACTAAACCGCAGTTTGGACCTTCTGGAGTTTCATTTGGATCTAGCCTACCAAAGTGCGTTCCGTGTAAGTCTCTTGCCTTGTGATGCGGGTGCTTCTTTGCCAATGGGCTTGTAACCCTACGTAGAAATGAAAGTGAAGAGATATAGTTGTACTTGTCAATAGGCTGGCAAACTCCAGTGTGTCCACCGACCCAGTTTCCAGTTGCAAACGCGTACTTGATTCGGTCAGTCAACGCGTCTGGCCTTACAACTACGAACATCGAAAGTTTTCTTCCACGTACGTTAGCGCGTTCGATTTGGTACGAGATGTCTTTTACAAGGAATTGAAAAGCGTATTTGAACAATTCTTCCATTAACTTACCGGAAATTTTTAAGCGTTTATTCGCATAGTGATCCTTTGACTCGCTTACACGCTTGCCATAGGCAACTTTAATTGCGCGTTCAGCCATCCTGCATAAATAGAAAGCTTTTGCAAGTCGAGTTGAATCGTCAACACCAATATGTGGAAATAAATAATGGTCTAATAGAAGTTCAGCTCGGCGTACTTGGTAGTCAACTGGCTGGCCAGGCGCAGCGCGGCGACCAATCACTTCAAGCGCTTCTGCTTTGTTCTTCGCTTCTACTGTTTCGAAGTTAAGAATAACATCGTTCTTAACTTCAATATCTGGAGAAAATGCTTCGGAAATTTTGTCATACTTGTCAAAACCAAGTGCCTTTAACACAAGCACAAGCTCCAACGTCTTGCTATATGAAGGCATTGAAACCGCTATTTTACCTTCAGACGTACGTTCAACTGTACACCTTCCACGGAAGCCCATTCTTGTTGAAAACACTTTAGCCTCAACTGACTCTTTTGCCTTGTCTTTGCTTACCAGAATCCGGTTAGGTGCCAAATCTTCAAGAGTCATCAACGATTTTTCAGTGCCATTGATAATGAAATAGCCGCCTTGGTCCATTGGATCTTCGCCAGCTTTGACAAGCTCTTCTGCAGTTTTACCATGTAAATAGCATATCTTGCTCTTGATCATGACTGGAATTTCGCCTACAAAAACATCTTCTGTTCTTTTTTCAACCCCTTTAATGACAAGGGTCATTTCGAGAAATAGTGGAGCAGTATAAGATAAGTCACGCATACGTGCTTCCATTGGATACAACGGCCGTCGAGAGCCATCTGCTTCGGTGATCATTGGTTTTTCAACGCGGATCTTGCCGAGCTTTAATTGCATCCCTTGGATCTGTGGCTCGATTAACGGTTGAGAGCCAATAACTTTTTGCATCCCTTCTTCGATGAACTTGTTATAAGAGTCAATGAACTGCTTAGTAAGCGGGTTTTCTTTTAAGTACAACTTTGTTAATTCAGGATAGTTTTGAGATTGCATAACCATAATTTATTCACCAAGCACTAGCCTATAATACGGGTTTTGCCCGCCGGTAACTAAGCTTTTTCTAGAGAATTTTACCACGTCGCCTGCTTTGAGTTTAAGAAAAGCAATTGCGGGGTCGCTTGACTTAATCTGTGGCAACTTGTCAATGGAAATCCCGAAGTTGTCAAGTAAATCTTTTAAATCATCAGTGGTTGCAACTTCTACTTTGGGAACTAAAACGTGGTCAAGCTGCTTGGCTTCAACAAGTGGAAGTTCGACTTTTAACTTCTTCTTATTCTTAATAGGTATCTTTCCAGCCATAAATTCAAAACGCCCTTTAAATCCCCTTTCAACCAACTTACTTACGCTTGCCATTCAGCACAAAAAAACAGGGTTTGAACTAGGTGAGAAAAAACGCTTATCTAAAGATGGAATAGCCTCAAACCCAATTAATCGCCCACAAACTTACAAGAAATACTCTAGTGCTTCCAAACAGCAAAGTTGGTAAACTAATTTTGAACGGCAAAGCTTAAAAAGTTACCGCTCCACACCATTTTAGAACAATTTTAGATGATTCTACAAATAACAGTGACAACTAACGCCGCCAAAGAAGAAGTACAAGTGAAAAACGGCGCGTTGAAAGTAAAAGTTCGGGCAAAGCCAATTGGCGGAGAGGCGAATAAAGCAGTTACAGCTGCACTGGCAAAGCATTTCAACGTGGCAGAAAATAAAGTGAAAATAATTCGCGGGTTGAAGAGCAGAAAAAAAGTGGTTGAAATAAATTAGCTCACTATGGTCGCTTCAATATTTTCACAATTCCCTCGTCAGCATCTACTTCAACCAAGTCGCCGTCGCTGAAAACTTTAGTTGCAATTTTGGTTCCAATGATGCACGGCTTGTTTAACTCCCTCGCTATAATTGCCGCGTGGCACGTGATGCCGCCTTCATTGGTTACAAAAGCAGCTGCACGTTGCATTGCCGGTACAAAGTCAGGAGTAGTCATAACAGTAACTAAAATATCGCCCGGCTTTACCTTGTCTAGATTATTCGCAGTGAGAACCACTTTTGCAGG
>JAUYPK010000130.1 GCA_030697615.1 Microcaldota archaeon
TAGGGTGCGTTCAGTCTAGCGCTCCTGTCGAAACTTCAAATACTGATGGCGAAGTTCAAGCGCTTAATGAAACTTTGGAACAGCCGAATTCAGATCAATCTAATATTCCTACTTTCAACGCTGCTCCTTCTGAACAGCTTCCAGACGGTTTTGCCGCTAAATTTAGAAATTGTGAAGCAGCTATCTTAGAATCCACCCTAGTCCCTGGGTTAACTTACAGCTATGAAATCCTTGGGCTTGCATCTAATCTATGTAGTGTGAAGTCTAAATTCTTAGCTAATCCAAACCCAGACTTTGTTGGTCCTGAAATGACCTGTAGTTACGATAATTCACAAGACTTTCAAACAGCGGTTCAAGATACGAGTAACTGCCAAGGCGAGTTATATCAATTAATGACTGGCGGCTAAAAGTCTAGCAAGTTTTTAACTGGGTTATGCTAGTTATTCGTTTTTACTACTTCTCCGCTTTTCACGTTTTTCTTCACAAGTACATTTGGGTAAATTGCAGCTTTGCTTCCCACTAGCACGCCGGGTGAAATAACTGCGTTGCAACCTAAGTTACTCTTTGCACCAATCACGCATCCCAGCTTACGTTTGCCGCTGTCAACTTTTTTATCCTTCATTTCAACCGGCACGTGTTTCTTGTCTAAACGTAAATTGGCACTGTGTGCTCCTGCGCCGAAGTTAACGTCTTCACAAATGACACAATCTGCCAAGTGACTAAAGTGAAATGCTTTTGTGTCTCGCATAATTATGCTACGTTTAACTTCACTACTTCCAATCCCACAGTTACTTTCAATAGTACAATCTTTCAACAGCGCAAAAGGTCCAACCCAGCAGTTCTCGCCAATGTAAACATTACCGTCAATCCTACACGGTGCAACTATCTTCGAACCCTTACCAACAAATAATTTTCCGTTTACATCAACGCGTGGGTCAAGCTCACCTTCAATTTTACTCTCCATCAAATGCTCCAACGCGTATTGATTAGCGTCAAGCAAGTGCCAGAAGTAGCCAACATCAGTCCAAAAACCGTTGAACTCCAAAACTTCCATTGCATTTGAAGCGGCGAATTCGGTAAGGCTATCTGTGACTTCTAATTCCCCGCGGCTAGAAGGCTTTAGGGTTTTCAAGTTTTGGAAAAAACTCTTTGGAACAAAATACGCACTTGTATTTGCCAAGCAATTCTTGGCATTTTTTGGCTTCTCAACTATTTTCACCAATTGCTTTTCATTTGTTTCAATTACGCCGAACCTTTCGCCATCCTCTACCTTGGCGCCAACAAGAAAAGGAATGTTTTTTTCAACCGCTTTGTTAAACATTAAGTAAAACTCAGGCGCCCAAAAGCTATCCGCTGCAAGCACGGCAAAATAAGGAGTTGTCACTTTGCCTTCTGCACATAGCGGCGCGTGTGCGGTACCGAGTTGCTTTTCCTGCACTACGAATTCAATTTTGTCCATGTATTTGCTTTTTTCGAAGTGTTCAATTATTTTTTCTTTGAAAACGCCAACTACGATTATGATTTTGTTGGCGTTGGGATAGATGTTTTCCACCATCCATTCCAACAGTGGTTTTTCTAGCACGCGCACCATTGTTTTCGGTATAGTTTCAGTAATTGGCCACAAGCGAGTGCCTTGTCCAGCTGCAAGTAAAATATAATCAATTTTCATATTTTTTCACTTTATTATTTAATTTACTTGACAGTAACCGCCTTTGCTAAATTTCTGCAGCGATCGATGTCGTTTCCTTTTTCCACCCCGATGAAATATGCAAGCAGCTGAATTGGAATGATATTGACAATTGGCGAACATATTCCTACATCTGGAACTTGAATCCATTCATCGAAAACTTCGCTGTTCTCTGGCGAAATTCCAATTATGTATCCTCCTCGTGCCTTTATTTCCCTAGCGTTGCTTAAAACATCCTTGCGTGTTTCGTCGTTTCCAACAAGTACGATGCAAGGTGTGTCTTTGGTTATCAATGCAAGCGGACCGTGCTTTAGTTCACCGCCGGCGAATCCCTCTGCGTGGATGTACGAAACTTCTTGTAGTTTAATTGCAGCTTCAAGCGCTATTGGGTAGTTTAACCCGCGGCCAATTATGTAAATGTTTTCGTGGCTTTTCAGTTTGTTTGCAAGTGTTTTTACTTTTTCAGTTAATTCTTTGTTCAACATGCCGCTAATTGCGCCGCAAGTTTTGTCCAGCAATTGTTTACCTTCTGGTAACTTTCCAGCAGATGCGAATGCCAACAGGTATAGAATAGCTAATTGTCCCGTAGTGGCTTTTGTTGAGGCAACTGCTTTTTCAGGCCCAGCGTTTACCATGATGTAACCGTCGCTCATCCGTTGCATTGTTGAACCCATAACGTTGACAATAGATGCTAGTTTTCCACCAGTTTCTTTAGTTGCTTCCATTGCTTCCAACGTATCGGCAGTTTCGCCGCTCTGTGAAATTGCAATTGTTAATGATTTAGGCGTGAGGAAATCGTGATACTGTGGAAATTCCGACCCAATTGCAAAGTTAATGTGCTTCTTCGCAACCTTCGAGAAGATGTAAGTTCCAGCGAGGCCGACTTTGCCCGCTGTACCGCAGCCAACAATGTAAGTTCCAAAAGCAGCGTTAATCATCTGTGCAACTTCTTTTATTCTTGTCTCATCTTGGTTAACCGCCCTATGTAAACTAACTCCCTGCTCCATAATTTCCTTAATCAGATAGTGTGGATACTCGCCTTTCTCCGCCTCTTCAGCGGTCCAAGAAATCTCCTGAACTTGCCGCTGTACAGCTACGTTGGTTTTGAAGTTGAGTATTTTTGCTTCGCTTCCAATAACCGCCATTTCGTTATCTTCGAGAAAAATAACTTTGCGTGTTGAAGAAAGAAATGCAGGCACGTCGCTTGCCAAGAAATATTTGCCATCTCCAATTCCCATAACTAGTGGAGATCCGCGGCGAGCGCCGATCATTTGCTTCTCATCTTTCTTAACCACAACAATTGCAAACCTACCTTCTAGTTTGTTGCAAGTTTCTTTCACAGCTGTTTCGAAGTTTTTTCCAGCATTTATCTTTTCTTCTATTAGGTGCGGCACAATCTCTGTGTCAGTTTGTGTTTTGAAAGAGTGACCATTTGCGATTAGTTTTTCCTTTAGTTCCAAGTAGTTTTCAATAATTCCGTTATGTACAACTGCGATACTTTCTGTACAATCGGTATGCGGGTGGGAATTTTCCTTTGTTACAGCCCCATGCGTGCACCAGCGATTATGCCCTATAGAAATATTTCCGTTTAATTCAGAGAATTTTTCTTTTTTCTCCACTTCCTCTAGTTTACCTGTGTTTTTTCTGATTTCCAGCGTTCCTTCGCTTATTACTGCCACTCCAGAAGAATCATACCCGCGGTACTCAAGCATCTTCAACCCATGTACAACTAACGAAGGTGCATCCTGTCCAATAACTCCAATAATTCCACACATATAAATTGCGCCTATGTTTCTTGCGTCTAAAAATTGAGTTTTATTCACTTAAATACTCCGCTAATATAATTTTCATAAATTTTCCCCAAACCACAAGCTTTTTTAGCTGTTTTGATACTAAATCTATTAAAAGCACCATAATACTATTAAAAACGCTTAAAAATTGTGATTTCGAATGAAGCTTGTAAATGAAGGGAAGGCAATCGAATGCTCAACTGTTAAGCCAGAATGCTTTTCTGCGCTTTCTAAGGAGCGGATAAAGATCCTCGAATACCTCGCTAAGTCGCCGTCTTACCCAGCTGAAGTTAGCAGAGAGCTTGGAATGCAGGTTCAAACGGTTTACTACCACATGCGTGAATTGCAAACTGCGGGTTTGGTTAAGTTGCTAAATTTAGAGGAGCATGGCGGTGCAATGGCTAAGAAGTACGGCGTCACTGAAAACAGCTTAGCAATTATACTCAAAGAAGATTGGCAGCCATTTGCAGAAAAAAGCAGCAGAGAAGTTCCAAAACACCTCTCTCCTTTTGTTAAAGATGGGTTTTTCAACGGCAAATTTATCTTGGGTTCGCCTGACCCGCATGGAAAGTACCGTAGCCGCGCAAGCGAATTCTGCGCATGTGAATTGTCAATGTTCCTTGGAAAATATGGGAGTTTCTCATTTCCACTTTACTATTTAGACACTGAACTACGCGAAGAGCACAAGCGAAATAACCTAGTGCTAATTGGCGGGCCAAAAGTAAACTCGCTAGTTGCAGAGGTAAATTCTTACTTGCCAATTAAGTTCGACGAGCACACGTTTGACGTTTACAGCACAATTTCAAAAAAGCGTTTTGCAGAAACAGTTGGAATAGTCGAAATAATTGACAACCCATTTGCAAAAGGCAAAAAACTCCTTTTCGCAGGCGGGATGAACTACCAATCAACACGCGCTGCCGTATTGGCAGTTGTAACTAAGTGGAAAGAGATCGAAAAGGGAAATTCTTTCAACAGCGGCATCATTGCAAGGGTTGTGGAGGGTTTTGACGAAGACGGCGACGGAGTAATTGACAACGTGGAGTTCTTGGAGTAACCTCTATTCAAAGCTTATTTCCATTGTTGTTTTGTTGTCTCCTTCTTTAATAGTTGCACCAGCTTCTTTTGCGGTTTGAATGATCTCTTCAATTGTTCTCTTGGAAATTTCTCCAAATGCTTCGCCTCTTGTAGCTGTCGGATGTGAAACTACTAATTTTGCCTTCTGCTTTTTGATCTGTTGAATCGCTTCGCTTATCACGCGCTTTCTCCAGCCTCCATAAAACGTTGCTAACCGGCGTGGTAGCTGGTATTCGCCTTCCCCTGCTTTAAAATGCGCTTGTACGTGCGCCAATTCAAATACATTTCGGCTAGGTATTTTGAACATTCTCAGGCTTCCAATTGAACCCCACATAAAATGCCCGGGTCCAGATTGATTTATTCCCCCAAGTGCCTTAAAGAAATCTCCACTATGTTCTGGCTTTGGAAACGCAAATATTTGTACTTGCCTACCGCTATTTCCATAGCCAGTTAACACTACTATTTTTTTGTCTTTTAACAGCCTGTGTCCCATGAACTTATCCGTCACGCCATGAGGTGCAATTTCCCAAGCGCTTCTCGCAACTTCAGCCATAGCATATTCCATAAAACGCACATCACGCTATTTTTAGCTTCTGAAGCATAGCTTTAAGTTTTGTTCGCTGTGCTTGTGTCATTTGTTCTAGTGAAGTGGAGTTAAGCCTTACAGTCCACGTACTTTTTTCTTGTTTTGGTGAGTAAACCGCAGTAGTGTGCTTTCCAATATCTGCCTTGAACAAAGCTGTTTCTCTACGCGGGTGGTATTCATTTGCCCAATAAGTGTTGACGCCTTGCCGGTGTAGTTCTAGTGAATGGGTTCTTAGGAATTCCGCTGGTGATGGTGCTTTTCCTTTAAAAGTG
>JAUYPK010000137.1 GCA_030697615.1 Microcaldota archaeon
TACTTTCTATTCCCCGATCATTGATACGAATAAAATTGTTTTATTCCCGTGATGTTAATGGCAAAAACTGAAAATGAAATCCTTTTGAACTACTTCTTTGAAGTTGGTGTGTTGAAGAATCAGAAGCACGTCGGCTGGTGGTTAGCTGGAGTAAAAGATCCCGAAAGCGTAGCTGAACATTCTTTTCGCGCAGCAATCATTGCATATGTATTAGCTTGCAAAGAAAAACATTCAAATCCAGAAAAAGTAGCGTGCGCTGTTCTGTTCCATGACGTGCATGAAACGCGGCTTGGTGATAGGCACAAGATAGCAAGCAACTACGCGAAGATCTCAAAAGAAGTTGAGAAAAAAGTTGAAAGCGATCAATGCGAGTTGCTAGGTGAATGCGGTGAAAAAGTTTATTCCCTTCTTGAAAACGGCGGAGAAATTGCACGCGACGCAGATTACTTAGAGCAGGCAATAACCGCAAAAGAATATTATGATATTGGCTATAAGTCAGCGTGGGATTGGATTGAACGCATTGAAAAAGTGTTGAAAACCAAAACCGCTAGGGATTTATGCGCGTTGTTGAAAAAAACAGATTCAAAAACGTGGTGGCAGGGGCTAAAGGAAGTCGTTGAAAAATTAAAATATTGAGATTCAAAAAAATGGACAAAATTAGAAAAATTGGTTTACTGGAATCCAGCGCTTTAGTAGTAAAAACGCTTGTGCGTGGATATAGGCTAAAATCTAGTAGGTTAACTGAACAAAACGCGGTTAAATTAGCTGACAAAGTGATTCCGCACGTGTCAACGATGTTCAAAGCGCTTCCGCTTGAAAAGCAACGCGAAATAGCCGCCTTCGCTTCAGCGCAACTTGCAAGCAGAACTTCTTTTGGAGTTAACAGCGTTTCTCACAAGGGCTTTTTACAAGCGTTGCGTTTTGGTAGATTTGCATGGAACGGCGGAGCTGACAAACGATTGTTTCCAGTCTTGGGAGATGTTAGTAAAAAAGTAGCTATGGAATTTGTCAGCCATCATAAAATCGCGCTATAAACTAGGATACTAGCAAACTTTGACCAGTAACTGTAACGCCGGGCAAAGCAGGTGAATCACTCTTAAACGCGAGCCCGCCGCTTATTTCATTGTAGTAACGTTTAATTTTTTCAATATACGCTAAAGTTGCAGGAGGAACTGGGATTCCGTCTCTCATATTTCCAATTCCAAAATTGTAAGCGGTTAAAACATCTTCAGTTGTTCTAATTAAAGTTGGATACGTTGAACGGTAACGTGACCATGCTCTTGCAAGTGATTGCGTGCCAGCGCATATATTTGTAGATGGCCGTTCAGCATCTCGTGGCCAAACTAACTGCTCGCTTGGCGGCCTGAACTTGTTGCTTTCCTCCATTGAAATTTTTTTAAGCTGCATTAGCCCCCTTGCATCTGCGCTACTCACGTCAATTGGTTTGCCCCCTTGTTTATCGCATCCGCCACCGCTTTCAGCAACTATAATTGCGCGTATCAAGTGGTCATCAATTCCATACTTTTGCGAACAATGTGCAATAATTGGGTTCAAGTCAGGCTCAAAATAAAGACACTTGTTAGGATCGGCAGCTGCCTTTGCAAGAAGCTGTTCATCATTAAAAGAAACACTTTCACTTCCTTCTGCCGAGCTTATTTCTGGTGGTTCAGTGTTTTCGTTGTCTTCACTGTCGATTAGGGGATCTATTGTTCCTGTTCCTCTGAAGCCGCCTTTTTGTTCTACACAACCTGCAGCTATGTCTTCAGCTGAGCAGTGGAAGCGTAGGTGGAAGTGCGAGTAGTGGTTTTCGTCTGCTGCTAGAAGCGAAGAGAAAATAGCTTGCCGTAGTTGGTAGTTGCTTTCGTGTGCATTGGCGTATTGCCGCATTTTGTCAATCATAGCTTGTCGTAGAAAAATACGTTGAACTGAAGTTTTGCTCGCGAGGGCTTTTACAAAGAACCATGATGTTTCTGGGTCAAATTTACTTTGCTTGTTGCATGAATAGTGCCTACTTCCATCAACGCACATTAGTGGTACGTCTGCGTCTAAGCCGCGTTGGTGTGAAGCGTGTGGAGATAAGTGTCCGCCGTTTTGTGAAGATAAGTCATTAACCTGCATTTTCACGTTGGTTTTCCAAAACACTGCGCAGCCGCCTACTTCAAGTGAGTTAACTACTTCATTTGTTCCCCAGTTTTTGCTATTTATCTTAGTGTCGTCTTTTAGTTCAATGTAGTTGCCTTCTTGCAATTGCACTCCGTTTTGCAAGCGACCTGATTTTATATTGCCACTTGCAGTTGCCTTGTGGTCAAAAGCGGATAGTTTACACGGTGTGGTGATCCCGTCGACTGGGACGTCGATTGTTTCTCCGGATCTCAAGGCGGGAATTGGTCCAGCGTCGAATTGTTCAACTTGTCCAGGTGCAAGTAACTGCGAACCAGTAATGTAAACTAATATTTGGTTATCTGCAAAATTCTGACCTTTGTAAGTCCAAGTTGCGGTTGCTAAAGTTAAAAGAAGAAGCAAAACCAAAAAGATTTTTTTATCCATACCTACGCAGAAAAATTAAGGTTTTGCACAATTTTAAACCATTGGCTTCAGTGCGGGTTTAACTGTAAATGAAAGAAACCCAGTGTGCATTAAACCAGTGTTAGCTGGCCGAGAACCTCTGTCTCTAATGAGCCAGTCACGCACAATAGTTTCAATCACTTTACTCTCACTAAAGCCAGCTGCTTTGCAAGCGTCTGTAAATTTCTTAATCTGCTCAACATTAGGGTGGAAACCAACCAAAACGCCACCTTCGCGTAAAGCGTTAAAAGCATGCGGTACAGCTTTTTCACTATCGGCGAGATCCAGAATAACAGCGTCTACATTCTCCTCTTCAATTCCATCAAAAATGCTTTTCTGTTTAAGTTCAACAATTGCTTCCATTCCAACCTTCGCGACATTCTTAGCAGCTAGTTTATGGAAGTCCTCCCGCCATTCATAAGAATATACTTTTCCATCTTTGCCAACTGCATTTGCGAGATAAATCGACAAGAAGCCAGAGCCACTGCCTGCCTCTACAACTTTATCTCCGCTTCCGATACCGGCAAATCCTGCAATTACCGCTGCATCTTTTAACACTACTACTTGTGGCCCGCGTTTCAATTTATCAAAAATATTTAAGTCAAGCATATTTTCACTCTCTAGATTCGCTTAGTAATAGTTTAGGTTTTGCAGAGGTTAAGAAAGTTATGTGTCTTCCTTCATCTTTTTCAACTGTTCCAATTCCTCTCTTTTGCATGCCTTCAATTAATCTTCTTCCTTGGGGTTTTACGCTCCAGAACCATAACCTGCCTTCGTTTGGCTTGACTAATTTCGCTAAATGAAGCACTAGCTCCATAGCTGGCGTGTGGCCATGTTCTTTTACAAATTCCTTATCCTGCCGACCACTGATCCACGTAACAGCCCAGCCAAGGGAACTTATTTGTGCAATCGCCTTCCCATTTTTTCTTAGCTCTAGCTTGTGCGCAGTTTCAGGTGCTAATAGCTTGTGAACGGAATACTGTGACATATTGTTTACTATAAACACACCTGCAACACTAAAATAAGTTTTCATCTGCTCGTTTTAACTCACTGGAACCTGCGGAATTTTAGTCTCTATTTTTATTATCCGTATTCCTGAGCTGTGTTCGTCATTCTCTTCTTTCATTTCTCCCTTTTTTACCGCTCGTTTTATCATAGTCTGAGCACTTGGGAATAGTGAAATAAACCTAAGCAAAGCAGTTCCATCTTGAGATCTATTGTGATGTGCTACGTGCATTAACAATTCAATTGCAGGAGACGTGTGATGCCTCTTGGTAAATTCCTTGTCTGGCTTCCCCCATATATATGCAATTGTGTCTCCAAGATATTTAGCTTCTGCTAAGAGTCTTCTTCCTTTCATTAGTCTCAATACTCGAAAACCAGTGGGGGCATGGTGAAGTCGTTCATGTTCAATCCTATAATTCACCATATAAAAATTAAACGCACCCACAATACTAATATTTTTATTTACTTATTTTAATCCATTGGAACCGGCGGAA
>JAUYPK010000139.1 GCA_030697615.1 Microcaldota archaeon
AACTTTCATGTTCACTAAGCGGAATAAGCAGCAACACCTTACTCGCACCAGGAGAACAAAAAACATTTAGCCTAAATATCGAAAGTACAGCTTCGTCTGGCAGCTTTGTAATTCCGCTTGAAGTTCGCGCTGGTCCAAGCGAACCAAGTTGCACTACAAGTTTAACGCTGACTGCAAACGTTGTAAGTTCGCAAAGTGGTTCAGTGCAGTCGCTAACCTCATGGATTACGCCGACAGACAGCCAAAACGCGCGGCCTTCAGATAGCGTCGAATATACAATTGGGCTAAAAAACAATTTGGACAAAAAAATATTCGCTTCAATCTCTTCGCAAAGCACTAACCCGTTTGAATCTTCAACTACGCTTTCAGCTTCAAATGTAGCGCTTGAAGGCGGGGAAACTAAATACGTTTACGTAACTGTGCGGCTTCCACCTGGAACCCCTGGCGGGACTTACCAATGGATTTACAACGTTGACGCGGGAAACTGCTGCAACAACTTAGACTTGCCAGTAAGCATAACCGTTGATGGCTCGCCGCTAAATGTTCAGTTACGCGGTTCACCAGTTCAAACACAATGCACTGCAGTTAGGGCAGGAAGTAGTGTTTCTATTCCAATGTCGCTTTTCAACAATGGAGACGTGACTGGCCCATTTGACTTGTCAATTCAAGGAAGTTCAAATGTAAAAAACATTGCAAGTGTAACAGAGCCGCGTTTAACAGTTTTAAACGGTGAAGAAAAACCGTTTCAAGTCCAGATCTCACCATCAAGCCACACTGCAATTGACACATATACTTACAAACTACGTGGAACTTACAACGGTTTCATTTTCCTAGATAAGAATTTCTGCTTCTCAGTTCAAGGAGTACAAAGCGCCAGCATATCAGCGCCGTCAAACATCGTGATTGAAAGAACTCGCCTCACTAATACACAGGTAAACTTGACAAACATCGGCACAACCACAGACACATATGCATTGTCAGTTGCACCAACTGAAGATGTAACTGTGCTAATGCAACCTTCGAGCTTCACTTTAACCCCTGGCCAAACACAAGTGGTTTCAGTTGCAATTTCTTCAGACTTGTCAACTCCGCTTGGCGAAAGAACGCTTTCACTTAGGTTAGACGCGGATAATTACAGTAGAAATATCGACTTAAATGCAACTGTATACGCAACTGGTAGGCGAGGCGAATCGCTATTAAGAGTAACCGCACCTACCGAGTTAACATTTGTAAAGGGAATTACAAAGAGCTTCGAAGTCACTATTGAAAACATTGGAACTAATGTACTGCGCGATGTTTACCTTACGCTTGCTGGAGTTAACCAAGAATGGTACACTGCAGACAATCGAACCTTACTCCCAGGTGGAAGTGAAGTATTCACAATTACACTTACAATTCCCGAAAGCTATTCTGCCCAACAGCTTGATGTAAACTTAACTGCAACTAGCAGCGGCGAAGTTATAAGCGAACCAATTACATTTACAGCTACAAATGTAGTTTTTGACTTCACAGTATTAGAGATAACTGAAAACCGGCAGGCTAATGGCGAAACAACAAGCGTTGACTTAATCACAATTGTCACAAACAACGGCGCTTCACCAGCAACGCAAGTGACCCCATTGATAACTGACGTTAATTATATCTACACTCAATTTCCAACAAGCTTGACGCTTGCACCTGGAGAAAACAACCAAGTTAGGATTCACCTTGAACCAGCACGCCGCGATACAGTTAACCAAACAATTGCCCTTCAATTCGCAGCTGCAGAAGGGGTAAGCGGCACACACAGCGTCTCAATACCGGCACTTACAATTGCAAACAACAGCGGCAACTTGACAATGAAACTCGCAGCGATCCTAATACTACTAATAGCAATAGTTGCAGTAATGGCTAAAACGCAGAATAAAATCTAAGAACTAATTCAAACCGCCATTAGGGCTATTAATATAATTTATGCGCCCAAAATAATTTACTAATTAATTCAAAGGGCTTGTAGTCGAATGGTAAGACGCCGCCTCCGCAAGGTGGAGACTCCGGGTTCGATTCCCGGCAAGTCCACTCAGGGGGCACCAGCGTCGACCCCTACTGACCCCTCTGCAACCTTAAATCTTAATCGCTTGGTAGTCGCTTACTTCTTTTTCTGATACAGAACAACCTGCTTGTTTCAAGGCGTAAATCGAAGTTTGAAACGCTTGTTGTGAATGTTTTCCAAACGATGCGAAGTAGCCCTTTTTTGCAGCAACCGCTGCCAAATCAGTTGACCTGAGAATTTGAATTCCTTTTGTCAACGCATTGAACTCAGCTAAACTCTTTGCGTTTACATTAATTCGAGAATGGTATTCATCAGAAATGTTCTCCTGCAATAACGCTGGGTCTTCAATTAAAAGCCGCGTTGTTTTTTCGTCAATTACAAGCGCTTCGCAACCATACTTCTTGCAAGCGGCAAGTGCAGCTACTTCGCCAACGTGTAAAATCTTCAAGCTATTCCCACGAACTGAAAAAACGCGGTTAGCCGCGTTGGTTATTCTGTCCACTAGAAGGTTATCAACGTCAACAACCCGAAGCACATTGTCATCAATTGCCTTGTTTAAACGAACAGCTGAAAACGCATAGCGGCGAATTTTCAATGGCGTAAAGACAATTTCCTGCTGTACACTTCTCGGGATAAGGAACTCCGCGCCTCGCTTTGAAAGAAAAGAAAGCACATTAATTAGGCAGGTGTCTGAAAAAGAGATTAATGGGCCGCTATCACAAACAATTTTTACCATTTTTATAACCACTCAAATATTCAAATTACCTAAATAATTTATCCGCAAACGCAATACGTTGATTTACGCTTTTGGACTCGTAGTGTTCTGGCAACCGCGTTGCGCCAATGTACCCAAGCAATTCTTTCCTATCAGCGCCAGTTAATTCAATCGCCCGGCCAATAGAAGCACCGTGCGCGTAAATTTGAGTAGCGGTTTTAATCTTAGCTTTTTCAACCACACTTACAACAAACCTACCCAAGTCACTACTCAAATCATCCATTTCAGCCATAATAGCACCAAGCGAATCTTCACACACTAACGCATTTTCCCTACATTGCTCTCCACTTGAAAGCCGCTGTAGTAAAATTAGGGAAAACTTTTTCCAACGTTTGCTTTGGACAATGTACGACTTTTCAAGCAGCTTTGCCAAAGCATAAGCAACAATTGCAAATTGAGCTAACTTGATGTCGCTGTACTCCAAGGCTTGCTGACTATTCTCAGCTGCGAATACCTTTAACCCATCAGAGTTACGGCTGGAAAATAACTTCTTTAGCTGGGCAAAATTTTCTGATAAGTTAAGCATGGAAACTTTAAACGCACACTGGCATAAAAACCTAGTCTCCCTATTAAATCATACGTAATAATTATGTCTTACTTCTACCTCGATATTGAAACTTATAGCACAGGCCAGTTTCCAGACCCTAGCAAGGACAAGATCATCACTATCCAGTTTCAAGAAATAACCGGAATGGGCACGCCGCTCGGCAAATTGAACATTTTAAAAGAATGGGAGAAAAGCGAAGAGGCGATTTTAAAAGAATTTGTACCGCTTCTCAAGCCGTGGAGCTTCATACCCGTTGGGAACAATTTAAACTTTGAACGCAAATTCTTAAAAGCCAAATGTTTACAGTACGGCGTCCCTTTTGACATCTATGACTTCACTTACAACTTTCCCGCAATTGACATTCAACCAATTTTCGTAATGTTGAACAAAGGCCAGTTCAAAGGGTGCGGCATGCACAATTTTACCTCAAAGAAAACCAGCGGAATAGTGATAAAAGACTTTTATGAAGCAAAGCAGTTTGACAAAATTGAAACTTACATCGAAGAAGAAACAACCGCGTTCATCGACTTCTACAAAAAGTGCTGCATTGAATTCCCAAAGATGTTTGCAGCGAAGATTTAGATAATTTACTTCTTGCCAATACTCCACAATAGCTTAGCGTAGTTTCTAAACGAATCAGCAACTTCTTGGTTTTGTATTACTACGGAAATAGATTTTTTAAAATTTATCCCAATTGTAACCGTATCGGCATAGATTTCCATCCAGGCGTGCGTAATCATGCCTTCTGGCATAAACCGAACTTCGCTCAAAGGGTAAGCTTTTGCATCGTCGCCAAAAGGTTCCCTAGCATATTCGTTGAAAATATATTTGCACTTAATTCCCTTTGCAATCCTACGCTTATGATACTCACGAAAGTAATTAGTAAGCCGATCATAAGGCGTTCTTGCGATTCCAATAATCCACATTTCATCCCCTTTTTTCATTATGTTCAAAGTGCGCTCGCGCGCGGTTTGAATTCCGCGAAGCCCGTCAAAAATCTGCGCGGTTTCCTCAGTAATAACTGAATTTTCTCTCAAGGAAAGTTCTGGAATTATCTTACTAAGCTCATCTTCATGAGCTTTAAGCGCTTCTTCTTTTTCACGTAAATAATCTAAAAGCCGCTTTGGATCAGCTGGTCTGAAATAGCGAACGTTCTGCTTCATAATGTGACTTACCAAGCCTTTCTTTGCAAGCCGTTGAAGAATCGAATAAACTTTTGAAACAGAAACGCCAGACTCATCTACAATTGGGCCAATAGTTTTTTCTCCAAGCCCAATTAACGCTAGGTAAACTTTAATCTCGCCCTGCGTAAGCCCAATCTCTTCAAGAATTTTAGTGTTCATCATATGCTCTAAATGTTTTCAGCTATATAAAGCTTATCCCCCTTAGGGGAAGATACTAATTTCCCCCCTTGGGGAAGATGATGCATAAATACTCGCGTCATTACAATGGATTTTACGAGAGTGTTTAAAAAATGAAAAACGCGTTGCATGACAAAATACCAAAAATCAGCG
>JAUYPK010000140.1 GCA_030697615.1 Microcaldota archaeon
CCGTCGTCTGAGTTTTGCTGGAAGTTCCATTCAATTGTACCGTTCTGAAACTCAAACGCCCTATCGGCGTAGCGCGTTAAATCGTTTGAATCTGGATCAATTTCTTTTAAGCGGCCTGAAATTTTGAAAGAAGCGGTTTCAGTTATGCTACCCACATTGCTCTGCGTGTTGAAAGGCACTGACAACGTGCGCGTAAAGGTGATTTCAGTTGGCTTGTCAGCAAGTGAAAACACGCGAGTCAAAGCGGTTAATGCACCTTCGCTGGCCGAAGAGTCTTCTGCACTTGCATCTCCACCAATTTCTTGGAAGTCAGATTGTGCCGAAACTAAAAAGGAAAAGGCAAAAAACATTACGATTGAAAAGAAAAATATTTTCATTTAAAATTTATACAATTCAGTTACAAAAACTCAGCTAATAAAGCTATGCACAAAAAACAAAACTTAACGCGTATGTTTTTTCACCACTTCAGAGATTCTTACAAATTCTTCTTCGCTAGACTTACGTATATTTTTCCCTAATTCATAATATTTTCCATCATGATACGCTAAAGATTCATCAGTTTCACTCGCAGTTATTTCAACTATTTCTCCTACAAACATAAACCGGTCACCAAGCGGTTCGTACTTCACTAGCTTACACTCTGCGTTCATTGCAGCATTTTTCACCATCGGAGCATTGATTTTCTTTGCAGCATAAAATTCAAAACCCAGTTCTTTAAGCGCAGCTATTTTATCAACGTTTTTGCCGCTGTTCATTCCCGCAACGCTTGCAAATACATTTTGGTTTATTGACGCTAAGCTTACTCCAAACTCTTTTGATTCAATTATATTATCCGCTGTTGCAGCAATTGGTTTTATGTTTACCACTATGTAAGCCGGAGCGTAGGAAACATAATGCGTCCACTCTGCAGACATGACGTTTTCGCCGTAACTGCCGTTGCTTGTCACTAAGCCGACGTTTGTAATAAACGGATTTGTCCTCGAGTCGCCCCATGCTAAGTTCATAATGTTTTTAGCCCCCTAGTTCCTCAAAAGCGCTTGCGAGTTGCTGGCGTTTCTTTTCAAGCTCTTCGCTAGTTTTAGCTTTTTGTGAAATCGCATCCACAACCAAGTCAGCTATTTTGTCAAGCTCTTTTCCTTGCTGCTTGTCAATTCGCTGTTTTACTTTTTCTCGCAATAGTTCAAACTTTGCCGACTTCGCCATGAGTTCAGCATAGTCTACTTCTGCACAACTTGTCGCACATGCTTGTATTCCATTTCCGTACATTTTAAATCACCGTTCGTATTGGACGAACAATATTGGATGTGCAATACGAATATATAAATGTTTGGACGTCCAACATAGTTGTATGGATAAGCAAGGTTCGGTTTGTGACATGCGCGGTTTCCTCTCTTTTCTTGTGCTTTGGATGTTGAGCAAGAAGCCGATGAGTGGCGTTGAGATAGTGAATGAATTGGAAAAACGCAAAGGGTGTAAGCCTAACCCGGGAACGATTTACCCCGCTTTGAAGCAGCTTGTTGAAAAAAAAGCGATTAAAATCACAACGAACAAAGCTGGGGAGAAGAAATATTCACTTACTCCCGCTGGAAAAAGCGAATTAGAAACAGCAACTAACACGTTCAAAAAAACCTTTTACGACTTCTTATAGAATTTTTAATAAAAATAGAAAAAGATGCAGGGGGAGAGATTTTCAAAGTTGGAAGTTTTTCTTTTCCCACGGTCTTTTCTTTTTCTTAAAAAGAAAAGCCGATTTGAACTCTCGAACTCCTAAGAGACAGGGTTCTAAGCCCTGCGCCTTTGACCAAGCTCAGCCACCCCTGCAGTGGAAAGTATTTGGTACAGCTAGTTATTTTTAACTTCCGCAAGAGTTAGTTAACGCACTAAACCAAAGTTTTTAAAGAAACCCCTCCCCCATATTTACTTAGGTGGTTCAAGTGTCATTTCTAAAATTGAGCGTTTTTTCTCTTCTGCTTTTATCAATCATGGTTAGCGCAGTTAGCTACGATAATTTAACAATTAGTACAGTTAACCGGATGTCGTTTAATGCATCTGTTGCTGGGATGGGTAGTGACAACATTTTAGCCATTCAAGGTGCTAAAGGTATAATTGTAAACTCAACAATTCCCAACGCTTTTAGAGTTACACCTACTTTTGACCCTGCACTTCGAAGCAACTTGCTTATGTACATTCAAAACATTTCTTTTTCTGACAGCCGCATAATTCTTAGAAATGGTACATCAGTTCCAGCTACTCAATTTTCCGCTTCATTCCCAGTTGTTGCACTTTACAATTCTGCAAGCAGAAAGTGGTACATTGTGGAACCTGGCGAGCGACTGCATGCGCCTGAATTGCCATTAATTATGCCGTATTATTACAAGCGTTATTCAACTGGAGAAGCAATGGCAAATGTTTCGTTTGAACATTTTGAAAGTAATGGACGTGGAACAGTAACAATTGGCGAAAAGTTACTTGCACCGCTTGTAACGGGAATATCGGGTAACTGGAGAACAACTTATGACATGGCAAGAGGCGAGTTTACACCATGGCGGTTGGATATTCCTGGTGCACGAGATGGTTTAGTGTGGTACTTTGTAACCGACAGCGGATCAGTTCGGGGAGTAAAGGGCCCAGTTTCACGTTATACTTCTCCGCGTGGAAGCGTATTGAACCGCGTAGCGAGAAATTCAGTATCTTTAAGTTACAAGTTAACTGACGAATACAATTAGCACTTACCCATACATCGACTGGCTCGTGGATTGCATTTTTGAGTAGTCGGTGTGCATTTGTTTCATTTTGTCCATTGCGTCTTTTAGCTTAATTTCAACTTTTTCAGCTTCTGCAACTAGTGGCTTAGTGTCTACTTTTACGCCGATGATTGGCATAACTTTGTCAATTAGCCTCGCTGCACTCCGCGGGTCAAGCGGAGCAGAGGTTTGAGCCATGAAATTAACAGCTGGAAACTTAGCAGCTGCACACTCTGCGATTAACACGCCGCTGACTCCTTGTGTTGCGCCTTCTTTTACTAGTTCAAAGTTTTGCTTTTTCATCTCTTCAACTAGTTTTTTTGTGCTTGCAATTGCATACATCTTGT
>JAUYPK010000141.1 GCA_030697615.1 Microcaldota archaeon
AACTTTAGGCTCTGGCTTAGGCTCAGATTTTGAAATAATTGACGCTGCTTTCGCAACTTCTGTAACTTGGGTGGTTTCTATTTTAGGTTCTTGAACAGATGACGGAATTTCAACTACTTTTTCTTCAACTTTCCCCTCAACAATCTTCTCTTCTACTTTTTCAGCTGGTTTTTCTTCAGCCTTTCCAGTAAGTTTTTCAACAAAATTGGAAATTTTTTTCTTTAAGAAGTCAAACATAAATCAACGCACTTTTTCAACTATTTGTAAAAGAAGTTAGATAGTCGAATGTTTTTATTGCATTTGTCCTTGCTGCGGGTCTTCGCCTTGCTGGGATTGTGCTTGTTCTACAACTTTTTGCTGCATTTGGTACATTTGAGTAAGCGCACGTTCAATGTTTGAAATTACAGATGAAACTTTACCTGCCCGCTCTACAAGTATAACTCGAGCTTCTTCTGGCGTTTTCAAAGCAAGCACATTTGCACCAATTGGCGCAATTACTTTTTCAGTTTCAAGCTTAGCTTTGACAAAAGCGTTGCTTCCAATTGCAACTAATGCACTTTTCGGCTTTGCTTCCAGTTCAGCAATTGCAAAAGTAGTCTCTTGAATCTCTTCCAACACGCCGCGCATTTCTGCAAGTTGCCGCTGTGCTTGTTCAATCTGCGAAGTGATGTACTGATACTGCATTTGCAATTCTCGTTGATCCTTTTGTCCTTGTGCCATAAATTTTCAGTCAAACCTCAAAAATCCTTCTTCTTATAATTTACTCTAGCGCGCTTAAAATGTTTCCAAGCTCGTAGCCAGATGAAATGCTCCCTACAACTGCACCGTTTGAATTTGCAACTATTCCAAGCGAATTCGCAACTGTACCAAAGTTACAAGTTCCACGACGCACCTTTACCTTAAGCACTTTGGAAAGCCAAAGCAGCTCCTGTTCACTTGCATGGTTATACGCTAACAAACCTTTATTCGTTGCCACGTTCACAGAACCAACTACAGACAACCCACTTATCTTTGAAGCGAAAACCTCTACGCCAACCGCGTCCCCTATTTTTTTCTGTTCGCCTCTAGACATATTTTCGTTTAAAATACACGCTTTATCAGTGAGTATCACGTTATTCTTAACAGCTGAAAACCTATCGTCAATTTTACAAACATTTACGCCAAGGTCTTTTTCTATTTTTTTAACTTCTTCCGGCTCTGCAAAACTTGGAACAAGTACAGCGTTTGAATTCATAGCTGAAAATAACCCAGTAAGCGTTGAATTGCCTAAGTTAGTCACGCAGGTTTTTTTAGGCTTTAAAACTGAAATTACCGCTGTTATTTCTTTTTCTGGAAAGTAAGAAGAGTAAATGAGGAAGTTATCGCAGGCAGATAGATAAAGCCCAATAAAGGGATTGCGGTCAATGTCAAGCTTGGAAATAGAGAACAAGTTTAGATCACGCAGGCGAAACCCGTACAATTCCTTCCTTGTCCTTAGTTAGGGAAACGGATAGTTTTTTTGGCGGCTTCTTGGAACCACGGACGTTAATGAAGTGTGCGATTTTCTCGTCGATTTTCACATTAGCTTCAGAAGTTTTAAAGTGGCGAGCGGCAAAAGCACGAACCATTTTAATCGCTTTTGCAGCACGTTTCTTTGCAGGCTTAGCATACGCTTTTACAAGTGGAATAACGTAGTTTCTCTTAAGTACAATTACTGACTTTTTGACACCATCTTCTTTTTCAGCTTTCTTAGCTTCTTTTTTAGCTTCAATCTTTTCCTTCGAAATAGGCGCAGGTACCCTTTCAACTGGATTCCCAACCGCCTTTTCTTTAGCAGGAACCTTGTCACCTGTTTTCGGTTCAGGTTTTTCAACTAGCTTCTCAGTTGGCGCGGCTACGGGTTTCTTTTCCTCTTTTACCACGTCTTTAGGCCTTTCAATTTGTTGCTGGGCTTGTTCCATTTTTTATCTTTTTCTCACTTTTTTATTTTGAGCTTCTTCTGACGCCAGTTGCGCGTCTTTCGGTTAAACGTAACTTTCCGCTTTGTGCGTGCAACTACAAACACTGGAATTCTCCGGTTTTGCTTCAGTGCCTTTGCAAGCTTTGTCTTTAACTCTGGAGTTTTATACCTTGACATTTTTTTGAATCACGCTTTTAAATTTATTTTGAATTTACTTGGATAACCGCGTTATCGAACCTTCTTTTTTCTGCGATAAAAACAACGAAGCAATTTGCTTCACTTGCTCTTCATTTACCTTGCCTTTTATTTTGCCGCTGTTTACAAGCGAGAACAAATATGAAACTATTTGGCTGTAGAGCCGTTCGTTTGACATTCTTATGAGGGAAAGCCGTTCAAGCGCCTTTGGATCTAACACGGCGTTTAAAGCTGACCGGATGTTTGCCTCTTGGTTCCTTAGCCGCCTCATTTGGTCAAGTTGAGTGTTTTCGTCACTTTGCCCTTCAAACGTCACAAAGATGATTCACGCTCACTTTACAGCTGCTGTTTTGTCAAGCAGCTGCCTGCCTTTACCGGTAATTATTCTTCCAGAAAAACCTATTTTTGAAGGGTCTTTTTGTTCTTTTAAACGTTCTAATTTCATTA
>JAUYPK010000013.1 GCA_030697615.1 Microcaldota archaeon
ACGAAGAAGTAGTTGCAAAAGCCGCTAGCGACATCAAAAAACACCTCGGAGAAGTAAAAGCAGAAACAATTGTCATCTACCCATACGCGCACCTTTCCTCCAACTTAGCAAAGCCAGGCGACGCTGTTCTTTTACTTTCCAAACTCCTTACTGCGGTGCAAGAGTTTAACCCATCCGCCATCCGTAGTCCATTCGGCTGGTACAAAACTTTTGAACTAAAGTGCAAAGGCCACCCGCTTGCGGAATTATCCAAAACCATAAATGTGGAAACACTCGGTGCATTGAAAGGAATCAAGAGTAAAGGCAACGCGGACATAATTGAAACACTGATCACTCCAGCCAAGTCAGTTGCAGCTGTTGAACAAGCGGTCTCCGAATCACTTAAACAGGAATCGCAGCTGAAAAGCGAATTTTTCATTTTGACTCCAGATGGAGAGGTTGTGCCTTATGAAAAGTTTGATTTCAAGAACCACGCTAACTTGAAAAAGTTCATGAACTACGAAGTAAAAAAAGTCCGCGTCTACGCAGAAGAGCCTCCGCACATAAAACTAATGAAAGAACATGGTTTGGTTAACTACGAACCTGCAAGCGACCAAGGCAATTTTAGATGGCTGCCAAAAGGTTTGCTCATTAAGAAACTCTTGGAGCGCCACGTTGGTAACTTGATGGTGAACTACGGCGCAGCACAAGTTGAAACTCCAATTATGTACGACTACGAACACCCTGCGTTGAAAAAATACTTGAATAGATTTCCTGCACGGCAATACGTTGTAAAGAGTGACGACAAGGAGTTCTTCCTCCGCTTCTCAGCATGTTTTGGCCAATTTTTAGCAGTGCACGACGCGTTGATTACATACAAAAACTTGCCGTTTCGTATTTACGAGTTGACGCATTATAGTTTCCGCCGCGAGCAAAGCGGTGAGTTAGCCGGTTTGAAGCGCTTGCGTGCGTTTTCAATGCCTGATATGCACACTATGTGCGCTGACTTCAAACAAGCACAAGAGGAATTCGAACGCCAATATAGGTTATGCGCAGCTTGGAATAACGACCTCGGCATAGAGTTTGAAACCGCTTTCCGTGCACAAACTGACTTTTTCAAAGAGAATAAGGCGTGGTATATTGCAATGGCAAAGCACATTGGCAAACCAATGCTTCTCGAGTTGTTCAACGAGCGCTATGCTTACTTCATTACAAAGTTTGAGATGAACTTCGTCGACGCAGCTGACAAAGCAACTGGTATGAGCACAGTCCAAATCGACGTTGAGAACAGCGAAACGTTTGACCTCTCTTATGTTGATGATACTGGTAAGAAGCAGCGGTTTGTGATTTTACACGCTTCTATTCCTGGCGCAGTTGAACGCGTTGTCTACGCGTTGCTTGAGCGGGAAGGGATGAAGATTCGCGATAAGAAGACGCCAATGCTTCCATTGTGGCTTTCGCCAACGCAAGTGCGGATAATTCCAGTTTCTGACAAGGTGAACCAGCGATGCGAAGAGATTTTAACTTCGTTTGCTGAAGAGGGTTTTCGCGTTGACTTCGACGACCGTGGCGAAACTTTACAGAAGAAAATACGGCAAGCGGAGCAAGAGTGGGTTCCGTTCATCGCAGTTGTAGGCGAGCGAGAGGCAGCTGATGGAAACTTAACTGTACGCATACGCGAAACTGGAAAGCAAGAAACGTTTACTGTTAATCAACTCATTGAAAAGCTCGAAAGGGAATCAATCGGCAAACCAAAAGAAAAGCTGTCGCTTTCTTCTCATCTAAGTTTAAGGCCGAGGTTTTAAACTTTATGTCTACTGGTTGGTTTGGTGAAATAAAACTTGAACATAGGATTGATTTTCTTGGCCGGGTTATATCTGGTAAATCCCCTGTAAATGCAGCGGTTGAAATGCACCGTAAATACCATGGTGACAAAGACAGAGATGAAGCTATTTTTGCCTACGCTAGGCGCTCTCATTTTTTTAACCCTGCAATGGGCAAAGAAGCGTTGAAGAGATTGCGCGGTGAAATTGAAAAAATAAAACGCGCTAGGGATATGGGGCAAGCTATTACTCCATTAATCGCAAAACTTGGCACAGCAAAGTCGGAAAGAGAAAAGCAAATGCAAAAGCCGAAAAAGGAATCGGTACCAATAGCGCACCGCATTAGGGCGGTTGAATTATTGCTGCAATGGAATTCCATGACTAGTGCCGCAAGGATTCTAAAAAAAGAACTTGGGTTGCCTCACCCTGAGGCTAAGGTACGCGCATTATTTTTTCCGCCGAGTGGCCTATATGCAGTTCCACGTTACTACACTAATGAAACCCTTGAAAAGGTAAAAGCTAAACTTCAAAGAGTCGCTGCTGCCGAAACCACTGGACGCATTTACGGTACTTCAAAGAAGTTACGTGTTGTTACGGAAACATCTCTTGCGCCAGTAGTAGTAACTCCGCTAAAGGTTAAAGTTGCAAAGCCTCTACCACCACTTGAACAAGTTCAAGCAGCTTTGAAGGAAAAAGCTTTGAAACATTCAATAGAACGGGGCGGTAAAGTGATAATCCCCTTTAAAGGCAACGTTGCGTCACTTCAAGACCTAGTTGGTCAACATAACGTTGAAGGCGGAATGTACGAAGTAGCTGTTCGCAAATACTTACAAGCACTTAGAATACCTGGCCATAAAGTTGAAGCAAAGTGGGTTGAACGACAACAATTAAGCGAAGCTAAACCAAAACCACCCAAGCCAACTGCTAAACCATTTGGAAAAGATAAACCTAAACCAACCACCAAGCCTCTAGACGATGAAGAAGATAGCGAAGCTGAACGTGGTGAAGAAAAAGACGAACCAGACGCGCCAACAACTGTAAGCGAAGACGTTGTAGAAATCCACGTTCAACTAAAGAAGAAGTAATTTTTACTCAAACTTCAACTTTACATCTTCAGCTGTTCCTGGAGCTGACTTGAACAATTCGCGGCTGGTTAGTTTCATCATTCCAGCTATAAAAGTATCCGGAATCTGCTGTATCCTAATGTTATAAGTGTTGACGCTGTCGTTGTAAAACTCTCGCCTGTCAGCAATTGCGTTTTCCAACTCGCTTACCCTGCCTTGCAACTGGTGGAAGTTCTCACTTGCACGTAATTGAGGGTAGTTTTCAGCAACTGCGAATAATTTGCCAAGCATTCCAGAAAGCAAGTCGCTTGCAGCTGCCTTTGCAGCTGGTCCATTTGCATTTGCAACGCTTGCGCGAAGCTTAGTAATATCCGTAAGCAGGGTTTTTTCGTGCTTCATGTAGCCTTTAACTGCATCTACAAGTTTTGTCAACTCGGCGTTTCGCTGCACAAGTAGCACATCTATGTTGCTCCAAGACTTGTCAATGTTGTTCTTAAGCGCAATTAGTGAGTTGTAGATTGAAAGTAAGTAGAAAACCAAAATGAGCCCAACTATCCCTAGTGCAAATAGCACTATGAGTCCGATTCCAATTGCTGCAAGTTGTAAAAGCATATGTAGTTTAGTTCACGGTTATTTTGCTTATAATCCTATCGGGAACTTAAACTGCGAAAAAGGAATAGACAATGTAGGCAAAAGAGCCTATTACTGCCAACGCGCCTAAGCCAATTAAAAGATATGCGCTGGTTGACAGGTTTGACCGCACGTCTTTTTCGCTTTTGTCAGAAATGTAGAAAAATTTATCCCCCTCGCCTTGCGTTACAATGAAATTATCTTCGTTCTTTGCGGTTTTTACTCCTGGCTTGTTCTTAGCTGTGCCTAAAACGTACGCAACGTCGCCTTTTGCAAGCACGTATTCAATATCCCTTTCCTTTGCGCCAAGAAATTTTCGGTTGTACTCAATTTTGTCAAGTGGAATGTCAATTTCTGCAAGTTTAGGGTCAACTTCCACTTTGCCAGTGTCATCTTCTAAAAAGAAGTTTTCACACTCTGTTTTAGTGTTAGTTGTTACCCAGCTACCTCCGCCTCTTCTGCCGCGCATGTAAATCTGATGTTCAACGCGATAGTAAGTGCATTCTTGTTTTGTAATCGGAGAAACTAGCTTTTTCGCCGGTAGTACTTTTCCACTTAGCTCAACTAAGCCAGCTGCCATTGAACGCGCTTTGGAGGTTGAAAGGTCAGCTATTTTTTTGAACTTGTTCCAGTTGCTGAAACCAGCATAAAGCATGATACCCCCAACGAGCATTGTGCCCAAACTTATAAAAATTATGTCGCTGTCCATAAATAATTATCTCTCGCTTATTTTAGAGCAAGCAACATTGGCTAGGCTTGGCTTTCTTCCAGTAATGTTTTGCTCAAAATCTCCCTCTAGAACTGAATCAAAGCTAGCTGGTTGTCGCGAATATAATAATTGTCCACTACTGTCGTAGAAAAATTCCCTATGGCGGCCTCCAACTTTAAAAATAATCGTGTCATTTTTATAACAAGCATATAGGATCACTTCGCCAGATTCAAGGCGAGCGGTCTCTTTAAACTTATCGCGCACTACCTCTGGAACATCTGGTGTGTTGTTGCCAAGACAACCTGCGAGAATAGGGATGCAAAGTAAAATCGCCCAATATATCAATTTCATACCAACGAAGGAAATGCTTAGAGATTATTTAATACTTCTTATCCTAATGAGAGTGACGTTATCCTCCGTTGTGATATCTGCCAATGATGTGCTTGTTTTTAAACTATCGCGTATTGTTTATATTTGATTTTTATGTTTAGAAAAACGG
>JAUYPK010000014.1 GCA_030697615.1 Microcaldota archaeon
TGAACCAGTTAAAAACAGCGACATTCCGAACCGAACGTTAAAGGAAACTGGACTTGAAAATATCACAACTGGCAGTGAAGATTTAATCACTACAAGTGGCTTTCTTGCAAATGTCGGAGAAGTGAAGAAGTTTGCCAAAAAAAATGGCGGCAAAAACGCAGAAGGAAAACTAAGCAGATGCACGTTAACCAATGCTGGCGCGTCTATTCCGTTGGTGTGCTGGGGCGAATACGCGGAGTTAGCAAAGCAATTTGAAAAAGGAACTCAACTTATGCTTACTGACGTAAAAGCAAAACAAAATAAACTTAGCAACAGTATCGAGCTTCACACAACTAATTCGACGCGCTTGGTTGCGGGAAAGGAAAAAAACCCGCAAAATATACAAAAAATTCAGCGGCAGATAAGTGAGTTAAAAGAAGGCGAAAACGTCGAAATCTCTTGTCAAATTGAAGAGTTGAAAGAAGTTAAAACAGTTAAAATGTGCGAAAAGTGCTTCGCGGTTGGTAGAGGAGAAATGTGCCAATGCGGTGGAAAAACACAGGAAACTATAGTAGCTGAAGCGACGCTTGCAGATAGCAGCGGAAGAATAAACTGCTCTTTTTTTGACTCTCGCGCGTTGCAATTGTTGGAAATGAAGTCAATTTCGCCCGACATCGCAAACACAGTTGGCGAGTTGAAAAAGGAAAAAATGAAAAACAAACCAGTCAAACTAATTGTCAACGCGAAGTTCAACAACTTCCTAAACCAACTAACAGCGAGTTGTAGGCAAGTGCTATGATTTTGTAAGTTTTACAAGGTACATTTTTCCCGAAATAATCTTAAGACTAGTCCCCCCAGGCCCCATTATTCCTTCCGTAATTTTCCTTTCACTATCAGTATAAGCCATTCGCGCCGTCCTTTTTGAATTTTCAACTAGCGTTTCAACCTTTAATCCACATTGCCCAGCCAATTTTTCAAGTTCTTCCTTTGTGAAGACGTAAGGAGTAAGCGTCTCACCAACAAATATTTCTCCATTTGGCTTAAGAATCCTAGCTGCTTCTTTTAGCAAATCAACCCGATTGGCAGTCTTTGGGTCTGAAAAAACGTTATGAATATGAATAACATCGGCACTTTCCACCCTTAACCCCGTGCGACTAGCATCTTGTAATTTAAAAATCGGCGACCTTAATCCCCTTTGAACAAGTGATTGCGAAACAGGATGCAACTGCGGTGGTTTTTTTATATCAAAGATAATGTGCGATTCGTTGGGTCGGACTGGCGGCCCGTGTTCGCCTGGCAAGTACTCACCAGCGCCGAAATGAACAATCACTTTCTTCATAACAAAATACCTGTAAAAGTTGCTTTGGACGGTTGGGGGTGTGGACTCGCCCAGTGAAGCGCCTCGATGTCCCCTTAGTACTAAAAGCATTAACTGCCCGTTTCCCATTCAGCGCACGCAACTATTATAGCAGAGTAACTGAAAGATAAAAACTCGCACAAATAGCAGCTAGTATTTCACCGGCAACCACGCGCCCCAAAAAGCTTTTATATAATGAACTATAGTAAGCTATAGATTACTATGGCTCAGAGCGTTACAACTATACAAGTTGACAAAAGTGTCCTCAGCGAACTGAAGAAGGCGAAAGAATATCCGGAGCAGAGCTACAATACCCTCCTGCAAAGGATGATTGCGCTTTACAAGCGGGCAAAGGAAAGGAACCAATACGATGACTTTCTACACCAAATCCAGCAGTCAAAAATGAAGGAATTATGGGATAATAAAGAAGATGAGGCATGGGAAAATGCATAGCGGAGACGTTGTATTGTGCGACGTGCAGTTCGCTGATTCATTCGAAGTAAAAACACGGCCAGCAGTTGTGCTGTTTGAAGAATATGGAAACATAGTAGTGGCAGGAATAACAAGCAACACCAAGATGAAAGGTATTCCACTCACCATAAGCGACGGTGCAATTAAGGATAGCGTAATTAAGACCAACTACGTTTTCACAATTTCAGAGGCAATGGTGAAGAAAAAACTCTTTACATTAACAAAGGAAAAGAAAGCCGAGCTACACGCCGAAATCGCCAAGAAGCTCAACATACTAATAACCTAACTTTACCTTTCACCGGCAAAGGGTCCCCAGCGCGACCCTTCCACCCTCGGCAACCATTAACTTCACCGGCAACCACGTGTCCCGAACTGTATTTAAAGCAGCTTTTTCTTCTCTATTTTAACAAATTTTGAGCTGAAAATGCCGAATTCATTTGGCTTGTAGCTATAAGGTGATGTAAGGATGTCTGAAAAAAAGAAGAAGATTACTAGTATAGAGGAGCTCCCTGGAGTGGGAGACACAACAGCGGCTAAGTTACGCGAAGCCGGCTATGATTCACTTGAAGTTATAGCGGTTAGCTTACCTGCTGAAATTGCAGAAGTAGCTGGAATCGGCGAAGGCACAGCTGCAAAGGCAGTGATTGCCGCGCGAGATGCACTTGAAATGGGCTACGAGACTGCCGACGTAGTGTGGGAACGCCGCAAGAACATTGGGAAGATTACAACTGGTTCAAAAGAGCTCGACACCCTCTTAGGAGGCGGCATTGAAACAATGAACATCACCGAAGGTTTCGGTAGGTTCGGCAGTGGTAAGAGCCAATTGGCGTTTCAACTCTGTGTAAATGTTCAGCTTCCAAAAGACAAAGGCGGTTTAGAAGGCACTGCTTTGTTCATTGACACCGAATCAACTTTTCGTCCTGAACGTGTTGCACAAATGGCAACTGCAAAAGGGCTAGATGTGGACACAACTTTAAAAAACATAATAATCGCACGCGCGCATACAAGCGACCATCAAACGTTACTAGTTGAAAAAGCCGCTGAACTCATCAAGGAGAAAAACATCAAACTTCTCATCATAGATTCGCTTATGGCTTGTTTCCGCAGTGAATACGTTGGACGCGGGCAACTTGCAGAACGCCAGCAAAAGCTAAACAAGCACATTCACAGTGTGCAGAAGCTAGCTGAGATGCACAACCTTGCGGTTTACGTGACTAACCAAGTTATGGACAGGCCAGACATGATGTTCGGCGACCCCACGGCGCCAGTTGGAGGAAACGTAGTTGCACACGCATCAGGAGTAAGGATGTACCTACGCAGAAGCAAAGAGAGCCGCAGAATTGCAAAAATTGTAGATTCGCCACACTTAGCAGAAGGCGAATGCGTCTTCACAGTAACCGAACCAGGAATAGGAGACGCGGAGTAAGGCACGAATCAAACGGGGGAGAACCCAGGTTCTCCTATCCGTAAACCTCTCCTAAGCAGAATAAAAG
>JAUYPK010000015.1 GCA_030697615.1 Microcaldota archaeon
GCTTCTGGATCTCGAATGCGGCTTCGTTAAGCTTGCCTGTTAGAGATTTGGCCAAAATGGAAAGTTCCATTGGGAAGAGTATCTTTGTTGAACGGCCGTTGGAAATTGTCTTCATCGCGTCCATGTACAAGACTGCCATTGTGTTGCTGCTCATTTTACTCGCTGCTTTGTCCAGTATGTCAAGCGATAGTTGCCGCGCCTGTGCTTCAGTTTCAAGCTTAACTTTGTATTCGCCAGCCTCCCTGCGTTTGTGCAACGCTTCTACGAGGGTTTGCGGCAAGTCTATTTGTTGCACTTCAACTTTCAACACAGATATTCCCCATTCTTCTGCAGTGGGCTTCAACGTGTTTTTCAACTCAACGCCTAACTCTTCAGAGCGTTCAAGCACTTCTTCAAGTTCCATTTTACCAATTGTGTTTCTTATCTGGGAGCGGAGCAATTCACGCATTGCGTTTTTAAAATCTTTAACTTCAATAACCGCCTTTTTAGGGTCAACTACTTTCTGATAAATAACAGAGTCAACTTTAATCTCAACATCGTCACGCGTGATTACCGGTTGCTTTGGCAAATCAACAGTCTGAGTGCGGAGATCAACAACTACATGGCTCTGAAAAGCAGGCCAGCTAAGCACCCAACCTGGGCCAAGCACCCCTTTGAACTTACCGAATTGAAACAATACACCACGTTCAAACTCCTTAAATTCAACTAAACGCGGAGAAACCTGCGAAAGCGCAAGAATAACAACAGCTGCAACAATTACAAACACCGGAGGCACATTATAAACAAAAACAGCTGAAAGCGTAGCGGCTATAAGTAGCAAAATCGAAACGAAAATGACAACTTCACGCTTAACCATATCTAAAAACTCCAAACTCACAACACTTGCATTATTTGTACTTACTTTATAGTTGTAAAATAGGGAAATAGTGGTATTTAAGCTGTGTGTTTTGAGAAGCCATAGCGACGGATTTACGATTTGCATCAACCTTCACAAACCGGCTAGTTACGCTTAAATGCTAGAATCGGCACAATTTGTTTATCATGGCTAATAAAGACGTAAAGCGGCTGCTTGTATTGAACATAGATATTGACAACGACTTGTACGAAAAAGTCAAGGTCAAAGGCCCGATTATTGGAAAAAAGAGCTGTATTGAAGCAGCAGGCAAGCTAGCCTTGGCAGACCCAACTGACTCGGATTCAAACGCTATTTTTGAAGCTGTGAGAAAATCCGACGAATTAGCAAAGGAGTACACAATTGAAGTGGCTTGCCTCACTGGCGACAAACGACTTGGCTTTTATGCAACAAGAGAAATTGTAAAACAACTTGAAGAGATGATCAGTAGATTTAAGCCAGATGCATGCGTGCTTGTAAGCGACGGCGCAAGCGACGACCAAGTATTGCCATTAATCCAATCAAGAATAAAAATAAACGAAGTAAAGCGCTTGACAATAAGGCAAGCAAAGGAACTTGAAAACACCTACTTCACAATTTTAGATAAACTAAAAGACCCCCACTACGCTAGAATCGTGTTTGGAATACCCGGAATAGCACTGATGCTATTTGCATTTTCAGAAGTCTTCGGCTTGCGAGTATTCGTAGGCATATTAGGCGCTTACCTGGTAATCAAGGCACTTGGAATAGAAGATTACATTTTCCGCGGCTTACATAGTTTTGAATTTTCATTCAACAAACTAGGCTTCATATTTTACTTCGCGGCAATTCCACTAGCAGCAGTTTCAATCTGGCTAGGGTTTTCAAAAATATCCGCAATGCGACAAGCCGGAATAGTAGACATTGCAAAACTAACAGCTGGGTTTGAAAAAGACCTCCTTCTGTTGCTTGCACCGGCAATCCTCCTAATAATAGTGGGGAAGTTCATTGAAGCTGCAAGTGAAAAACGCTACTACGTTTTGCCACAATACATAACTTACTTTAGCTCAGTAATTTTACTCTGGCTATTATTCACAAACGCAGCAGAATGGGTACTTGGAAACATTGGATTTGCAGACTTCTTCACCAGTTTAGCGCTTGTAATCGTTCTCATGCTGCTTCTCCTTTACTTGGCGCGCGAGTTTAAAATCAGTTTAGTTTCCAAAATGCAACTAGAGGGAAAACCCGTTTACACAGAAGTCGGCGGCATAGTTGGAAAAGTACTCGGCGTCAACCGCAAAAAAGGAACAATCGTCGTCGCAACAAGTGCAGAGCATAAATTTGACATCCCGCTAGACTTCCTAGCATCAGTAGACGAAAAAGTGATTGTGAAGTATTAAAATGGAAATAGCTTTAATTTGGATGAGCGCTGGCAATAGCTATTTTGATAAAGAGACTATTGAAAAACTATTAAATTACGCGGATGAAAAGTTTCAAAAAATAATTATAATTTCTCCGAACAAACCCGCAGAGCATACTTTCAAAGCGCTAGGGTATCCGGAAAATAAAGCTAAACAAAAAGCAAAACTTAATGCAAACCTTCTGAAAAATCGGGCAGAAAAGGAACTGGAAAAAATAGGTCATCGCAATAAATTCTCTTTTGCTAACTGGGAAACAGGAATTCTCACTAGCCCAGAATATAATGCAAAGTATAAAGAAATAACTACAATTTATGAAACAAATCCTAAATTTAAAAACGACGCAAGGAATACAACTCAAAACGTCATTAAAGATAAGACTAATAAAATTACAGACGTAGAAAAAGCTATTGATCAAGCAGTTTTGTATTTGATGGAAGAACTCGCTTTTGTTTTAGCGTCTCCAGTAATTTATAATGTTCAAAAAGTAACATACTTATATCATCGCCCTTGGAAAATCTATGAAAACCTCATAAGCGGAAAATACGACGGCAAAAAGAAAGAAAATTTGTCGTTTAGGTTAACAAACTTAGAGTAAAATTGTCGCAAAACTTACC